>NZ_JCAJRU010000160.1:0-11972 GCF_059447605.1 Paenibacillus sp. N119s
AAAAAAATGAAATAACTAATATTTTGGTGATGTCTATTGTCTACAATTGCTTGGAAGTCTAATGTCTAATCAGTAAAAATACTTAAAGAGGAGAAATGACAAATGAAAAGAGCGATCTTAGCACTATCAATTTCCGCGTTAGCTTTATCTTTAGGGGGAGTAGCCTCGGCTTCACCAGTAAGTTCAACAATATCTGTTGGAGCTCCAGCCACAGTGAAAGTAACATTTGTGCCTGCTAACGGAGAAAAGGCACCTATAAAACTACAAGACACAGAAGTACCTCTTAGTATGGGAAGTGACTACTACATGGAAGGTTCAAACTGGATGCTTTTGTATGGAAGTAACGTTATTAAGCTCACTGGTAATAAAGCTACAGTTATTGGATATGGTACAGCCCAAGTGGCGGCATATAAATCTAATGGTGACAAGTTAGGCGTTTATACATTTATAGTTAAAAGATAGATAGTACTTATATGCAGTGAAGGAGGTGAAACACGCTCCACTTCCTTCACTTATTTATTATCATGGATTAATCGGGTAAGTAATCTCCAGATCAGGGAAATACTCTATTTTCGGATTTCCATCTTTGTCTAGTACAAATTTACTCTTATCATCCTTTTTTAGGATATTTTTATAGACCTTTATAGTAATTGCTTTGGGGAGAGAGGTGAAAGGTTCAAAACGTGAATCACTTATCAGAACGTTTCCATCCGTAGCACTCCAACCGTTGTTGCTAATAAAATTTAGTTGCTTTCCTTTGTCATCGTAAATTTCATAACTCAAAAAAGGAAGTGACGAAGAGATCTTTAAATTGTCAGGTAGCTTTATACGAGTTGTAATGCTGGTTGTAATCGGTGTGAGCTCAACCTTTTCCAGAGTATAGTTGATGTTTTGGTACTTTCGCTTAAGAGATGGCGTAAAAGTCAGGTTATTTTTTGTGTTTTTTTCCACTGGTATTTCTATTTTGAAAGGCTGCTTAATACCAGAGACAGGCATGGAAATAGTTAAATCAAACTTGTCTGGGAAGGATTTACCGCCTTGGTTACGTAAATCTGAAAACTGTATAATTGTTGAGTTGGAATTTTTCCCAGGAATCGTATAAGGATCAATGGAGTTGCTTGTGTTAGCAGGTGCATAAGAGTTTATTTCTTCTCCATTAATAGTAAGTATTATATCGTTGATCAGTGATGATACTGTTTCTTTTGTAAATCTTTTGTCAGTGGTTTGTCGTTCTAAGGCAATGGATACACGTGTTCCATCAAACATGACCTCTGGTACGCTGAGAGTCAGGCCATCGTGAGTATCACTAAGATTTGGCTTTGATACTAGCCCTTTTTCGTCTGCTGTTTGTAAACCAAGATCACCAGCAAGCTGGAATATAGAATCTATACCTGGGATTTGTTTTAAGGACGAAGCCATTGTTGGTGAAATAAATCCAGTACTAACGACAAGTGCAAACGCTACTACAAGTGCAGCGGAGGTTCCGAGAAAGGTATTGCGAACCCTTTTCGAACGGGAGTTAGAGCGTTTATAGTGTCTTGTTTTCGTTATATTATAGCGTTCCATAGTTCTATCAATTAAATCTACTTGGAAAGGGGTGTTCCGAATAAGCTTTTGTAAGTGCTCAATTTCTTTATCTTCCGGGTTTAAATGAGTGCTCAATTTGTTTTCCTCCCTTTTCATTGTAGTTGATTAGCTTTTTACGGAGTCGCTCATATCTTTTTCGGATCGTGGACGATTTTAGCCCCATTATTGTAGCAATCTCTTCGTAGTTGTAATCCTCAAGCGAACGTAATAATAAAATCTGACGATCTTTTAATGTTAGCTGATCCAGTAACTCGTGGATTAAATTTGTATATTCGTATATTGGCTGTTGCTTTAGGTTCAGTTTGTACTGAATGAAGGATTTGAATGTTCTAGCCTTTCTCTTTAATAAGTCAGTACAGTGGTTTTGAGCGATTTTATAAAGCCAAGCTGAAAAAGAGACAGTAGGTACAAAATGATGTATATGTTCTAGCCCTCTAATGAATATTTCTTGAGCAGCATCTTCCGCTTCTTCCCGATTTTTAAGTAAGTAGTAGCAGTATAAAAAGATCTGTTGTTGATAGCGCCGTATGATATGTGTGTATGCTTGTTTGTCGCCTGCTTGGACCTGCTCTATGACAAGATTGATAGCTGTGTTTTGAGTATCTGTATTTAGTTTTTCCATTAACGTCCCTCCCTTCTGCCTATATAACTGAAAAAGATATGCATTTGTGACATTCAACTAAAAAAACTTGAAGTTTGCTTTTAATCGTTTTCCAGATGTACCTCATTCAGCTTTTCAATTATCACGGAATTCGTAAAAAAAAGGCTTCCTTCTAAGGCATCATAAAATAAAATGACTTTATAGACCATATATTTCACTATTTTAATTATTTTGTAATGAAATGAAGTTCTTACGACCGAAATCACATGTTAAGTATGACTTACGATATATCTGCAACTATATTGAGGGGGATTGAAATGGAACATGCACCTACGATCCGCTCGACGATAGAGACCGAACTAAAGCAAAGAGGATATACATTTAGTAGCTTTAGTAAAATATCCGGTATTAATCGTGGTACATTTAGCACTATGCTGAACAGTAACCCACCCAAGCCGATCTCCGTTCGGCAGATGGACTTGATTACTAAGGCATTAGGATATCCAGAAGGCTGGCTGTATGAGCTGTACATAGATGAATGCTTTCACGAGGGGAAAGGGCACTGGAAACGGATTAAACCTTTTTTATTGCGTTGTGTGGAGTTGGGGAGGAAGGAGTGTATTCAAAGGGTATTGTCGAGACTAACGGAGGATTTATCCTATGTGTCGACAGTATTTGAGTTTGCAGAAGAATTGCACGAAGGTGGGAAGGAAAACGAAGCTGTCCCTTTTTACGAGTGTGTGATTGAAAACGAAAGATATTACCACGCTGAGCGGCTGGCTATTAGTCAATACAGATTGTTTTGTAACTCTCTGAATACTGACTTGGATAATAATCGTCAAGCAGCTATAAAGTTTGCTCCGTTTCGAAGAAACCTTCCCGATAATTACCAATTAGATGCATTATTAAAATTGGCTAATGCCTATTTTCAACTTGATGATTGTGAGACGGTTATACAGTATGCTGAAGAACTAAGAGTATTAGCTACGAATATCTATCAACAGCAGGTCAGAGAAAAATTGAAGAGGCGTGAAGTTAAGCCACTAAACACAGAAAGGCGTCTAATCGTGTATTATGGTCAATCCTTTTTATTGAAAGGAAATGCCTACGAGAAACAAGGGTTATATCAAAAGGCCCTGGATTTTATTCCTTATTACGCAGATTTAACTGGTTTTGAAGGGCTGGACGATATAGGGAGGATAGAGGCAGAAAAGTTTAAAATGTGGGCGAAAGCAAACAAGTTAAGTCTGGAAATTCTAATGGGGGAAATGGAAAGTTTACCAGCCTATGTTGAGCTTCTTAGAAATAATCCACAAGAGATATTACACGGGTTATTGACTATTGTTGAGTCAGCTAATGCCTACAATTATCCAATAGATGAAATCTTAATTCTCTTTGCTGATAAAATTGATAAATTCAAAGAATTAAATACCAATATTTCTTATTATCATACGAATTATAATCTGATCACCTATTCTCGTTTTTTTCTTGAACTTAGTCGCTATTATTTCAATAATGGAGCTTATTTGAAAGCCATGGATGCTATGTTGAAAAGCTTCAAAGCATCTTCTCAACTGAATGATAAAGCCTACTATATCAAGTCTATTACATTATTATTTGAAAAGTATAAAGATCATTCTACGAACGTACAACGGGAGGAATATGAAAAATTACTTGAAGAAGTACAGCATAATGTAAACCAGATGATTCCTTAAACCACAAAAAAGATTAGGTACTTTTTTACTTATTAACCGTGCGCAAAGTCAAAAAAGCCTTAAACATGTTCGCTGTTTTTTCATAGCGTGTGGCCAGACGTAGATAGTTCTTCACTTTGTTGAAAAACATTCAATCAAGTGTCGCTCTTTATAGGTTTCTGGATCCTAAGAGCGTTTCACCCGTCAATTGCGTTTGCTTGGAATAAAAAGCCTAAGCGTCCACGACAGCATGAATTTGGGTCGTTAACCCTGCGGGAGCGTCCTATGACTTGCTTGTCTTGCTCCCTTTTGCGCCCGCTCCATGTTGGTGGACGCGGACAATGGTGAAATCAATCATGATTTGATCCCAATCAGGCTCTATGGCAACATGTTTCAAAAATTTATCTCTAATATTTGCTAGCGCCAGAAAAAGCTGTAGACGAAAAGCCATTGGGCACATAATAGTCCGGTAAATCTCGCCATGGCGCTCCGGTTCGAGCGACCTAGAGTACGGTATTCAGCATGTGACGCCAGCCTATAAGCGGGCGTACACCTTATTTTTTCCAGTTGGGGGCAAAGAAGAGTCCATTTCTTCGTAAGTTAACTCGTATTTACGTCATATAGGTCTTGTTTTACTGAATTTCTATGTGTTGTACAGTTTGCGTACAGACCCTGAGCAGAATGTATATAGAGAGTTACGTAGTAAAAATATAATTCTAAAAAGGAAGAAAAAAATCATTATTACCCTTTTTATTGACTGTTATCGCTACACTGACTCTCAATTATTCAATTTTGTAGGAGTAGTGGTAAATATAATAAAATCTTGATTTAATATATATCTTTTCGCATAATAGATTTGCGTGAAAAATTCTAAAAAAAGGAACATAGTGTTTTTTTATGAAATTGTAAAGACAAAAAATTTAAGGGAGATGAATGGATTTTGAAGGTCAAGAGTTTATGTACGTGTGTTGTTGTAGGCATGCTTTCGTTATCGCTAACTTGTTCAGCAGGTGCAGTTTCACTCCAAAATGAACAGTTAATCAATCCGTCGATGACTAGTTCAGATAATGCTATTTTGAGCGACATCATCAACTCGCTGGACCCCGATGACAGAGGAAACGTTACATACATAGACGAAACGGGCAAAGTGCTGGTTAACAAGGAAAGTTTAAGACAGGAAGTCATCCCCCTGGAACCTGTGAGTCTGGTTACGTATAAGAACTCGGATTCATCCCTTACATCCATAACTGACATTACGTACAAAGATAATATGTCTCTCACTTCCGTTACTGACACTACGTATAAAAGTAATAGGTATAAAGATTCGACGGGGGATTTATATACTTTACCCGTATTACAGCCTAAACCGGCGTGTATGGGAAATCACTCCGTAACACCAATGGATTTTAGCACTAACTCCGCAAGCTTCCCTGAATGTCGAGATCATAGAAACGGGCCTTATCGTTCGGTATGGTCACATATAGGGTTTGCATGGGCTAGTACAGTAGTTCATTTACCAACTGCTAGAGAGATTCGTGATAATAATAGTGGTTATAATGGAAGTACTGGATTTATCTATATGGGTGGTTGGAGTAACGCCAATATGGCGGTTGATGTTGGTTTACAGCATAGTACAAAATATAATGACTGGGCTCCTTTCATGCTCATTGAAGGTGAAAAGAACCCTTATACTTTTAAGCCACGCTTTGATCCTGATCAGGAAGTACGAATGAAATTTTATGTTCCTTCTGACGGTAATATTGCCTTGACTTTAACAGGTTATGCAGACGGTGAAAAGATAACTAGAACCTATGTTGAGTCGGCCCCAGGTTGGACTGCGACTGGTAATGGTAACCTTATCAAAAGAACGACAAGTATAGGCCAGATACAAGATCGACAAGACTATAATGATGGTTCTTACATCAGAAGAGTTCGTTGGTCTACATCCTATATTGGTACAAATTCAGAAGATAATATCCCTTGGCGAAACAGTCAAACCTATGATTATTGTTCTATGCCACGGAGTAAAGTTGTAGTGGATTACGTACACGGAGGAGAGGAAACAGATAATATATTTTTAGATTGAATTCCGTGAGGGGCTGCTAGCCCCTCTCTTTTAAGGAGGATTTTTTTTATGGGAAAGATTTTGTTCAGAATTATGCTTATAGGTGCATTGTTACTTTGTTTTTCTCTACCCTATACAGGAAAAATGTCAGCTCAGAGTATAGCTCCAAGTTCACCATTTTTGAAGATTAACAATTACTATGTCTTGTTCACAGCTCCTAAAACCCCTTATATTGATCACAATAATCGTTATATGGTGCCTTTGAGATCCATTAATGATTTGTTGGGGGGGCAGACTATGTTTAACCCAACTTCTAATACGGCCACAATTAAGTTCGGAACACACAAAGTTGAGTTTAAAATGAACTCCACTGAGATTGTTACCGACTCGAGCACGTCCGTGATGGATACCGTCCCTGTACTTTATAAAAATGCGATGTTTGTCCCTTTAGGTGTACTTACTAAGCACTTAGACATACACCAGGAATGGGACCAGCAAAATAAACTGTATTCCCTCTCCGGGAAAGAATTAATGAGGACGCCTATGATGGAGAATGTAGAAGATTTGGATCATTTTAGAGAACAAGTGGATAATGAAAGTGCATTTCAGTTGTTATCGTACAAATTGGTCATGGGGGAAAAAATACATCTGGACATTACAGCTAAGAATATGACTGGGAAAAGGATTAGTGAGGGCATTGAAGATTTAAATACCACTTTTATTTTTTCTGACGATAGCACGGCCGGGGAAAATAGAAATCGTAAAAGACCCAGTATAGATAAGGATGAAATTGTAACTCGCGAATATGACATAGATTATGTGAGAACAATAGAGAATAAGAAAATTATCAAACATGAGCTGTCCTACGTTCTCTTTAAGGGCCGAACGCTAAAGACTCACAAGTAAAAAAGTACTTTTACTTGCAGAGTGGTGATTAGAGTAAAGCTGATCCTTTCTGGGGTCAGCTTTACTGATTAATATTAGCTTGTGAATTTCAAAATTCTCACGCTCATAAAAAAACTCAACCTACTTTGTTATCAATAAGGATCTGTACGCAAACTTGTACAACACATAGAAATTTAGTGAAATAAGGTACATGAGACGAAGATACGAGTTAACTGACGAAGAATGGACTGTCTTTGTGTAATACCATGTAATTTTCGAAATTGGCGGATTTTCGTTCCTAGTAGTTCGTTGTTTCCATAGACATCCACGCTCCTATAGTATGAGTGTAGACAAAAGGTGGATTAAGCGTGAAGGTAATTAAATTGCCGTAATTTAATTAATTTTTAGTCCTTGTGAGGATTATTTTAATTAATAACATAAAATTCCATAATATTATAAAATAGTGTAGAAAAGGGGTTGACCATTATCCAAAATATTCATATAATTTCTAGTATATTGTAATTGATTGTCGAGGAGGGTGATTTTTTAAAATCATCTGAATACGCCGGGGGTGTTTTTATTGGAAAATACAACCACGATTCGTTCGGAAATTGAGAAAGAATTAAAACTTGGTGGATACACTTTTAATAGTTTTGGACAAGCTACGGGACTTAACCGGGGCATTTTTAGTGCTATGCTTAACGGAAATCCACCTAAACCTATCTCCGTACGACAAATGGACTTGATTACTAAAGCGCTTAATTATCCGGAGGGCTGGCTATATGACCTATATGTTGATGAATGTTTTTATGATGGAAGACCTCATTGGAAAAGAGTTAAGCCGTTCCTTATACGCTGTGTAGAAGTAGGAAACCTGAGGTGTGTGGAGAAAGTACTATCCCGATTAATGGAGGATCTTAACCATATTCCAACAATCTTTGCTTTGGCAGAGGAGTTATATGATGGAGGAAAGCTACAGGAGGCAATTCCTTTCTATGAGTGTGTAATTGAAAATGAAAAGTATCAGCACTCAGAACGTTTGGCGATCAGTCATTATAAATTGTTTGTTGCTTCTGTTGGGCAAGATTTGGAAAAAAATTTGGAGTCTGTTCTGAGATTTATTCCTTATCGTAATCGCCTACCCGAGAGTTATCAGCTAGATGGGCTTTTAAAAATTATCAATATATATTTTTATCTACATAAATGGGACAGCGTTGAGAAATATGGGGATGAGTTGTATACTCTCGCCAAAACTGTTTATTTAAATCGACATGAAAATAATAACACTAAAAGACGTGTTAAAGACGAATTAAAAACGGAGAAAAATCTTGTCTTTTATTATGGCTACGGATATTTATCTAAATCTACTGCTCTCCAAAAAATGGAGAAATTTGAGGAAGCGCAATCATATATTAAATACTACGAAGATCTAAGCTGGTTCAAAGGACTAGATTCAGAAGGCGAGCAATATGTAAAGATGTTCAGTCTCTGGGCAAAGGCAAACTCTTATACACTTGATATGCTTCTAGGAAAAAGAGATGTTTTAGTAGAATATATTACTTTTCTAAATCAATATCCGGAAGAAAAATTATCTGGTCTTTTAACTATTTTGGAATCCGCGAACAAATATAATTTCTCGGTAGATTATGTGCTTGAAAGTTTTTCAGCAGAAATTGACCAATTCAAGTTTCTCGATGATGTAAAGAATAGAAATTATTATTGTTGTTTTTTATACCAACGTGCAATTTATGAGTATAAAAATAGTAGGTTTGAGAAAGGAACAAATTATGTTCTGGATTGTCTTGCTCTTTCATTAATTAGTCGGAATGATAGTGACTTTAAACAATGTGTCGCGTTGTTTGAAGTTTACAGAGAGTTTGCTACTAATGAACAAAAGAGAAGGTATGAAAATGTAATAATGGAGGTGAATATCTATGAAAAAAGGTTATTTGATGGTGTTAGCCTTAGGTATTCTAATTTTTAGTACATTCCCTTTTTACGTAGAAGCTTCGGATATGATTATAGTGTTTAATCATGGTATGGGTTAATTATATATAATTTTAAAGCAGAGTTAGTACTTCTCTCTCTAAGCCAATTCATTTGGATTGGCTTTTTTAATGCATTCCGTTAAAGGGATGAAATGGGTTTTATTATATTATTAACCTATGGGGAAGGTATCAGCTTGTAAACTAATGTAAATACCACACCGAACAGGAGGTTTATTGATGTGAAATGGCAAGAATTGGAGGAGTGCATCGAAGAAAAGCGAAAAGAATTAAATGATTTGGCGAAAGAGGTGGGATTGAAGGATCGACGGGTGCTGACCAAGTCTATGGAGTTGGATCGGCTCCTTAATAAGTACAGCGATTGGAAATATAGCTATCGTAGACAACAGAGCGTATCCCAAAGTTCACAGATTCAAGAGAAGCAACACGAGCTCGTCCTATCTTATTAGCATCAAGCACCATGACAAGATAAAATCTAACCTCCCCTTGGCTTCTAATACATAGTGAGATATAGCATAAACAAAATCATCTCTATTGCATCTTGTACGCCGCCCTTATCCACATTGTTCGTACAGTTTATTGTTCTGCGTCTACATCAGAGCGGAAGCCACGTAACATGATGATACGTTTCAAAAAAACCTCCCTATCACGTTATTGCGTGATTCGGGAGGTTTTTGGGTTTTACTGCTGTAGCTGACGCAGCACAGTGATTTCGACACGGCGGTTTTTTTGTCGTCCTGCTTCGGTGCTATTGTCACCAACCGGCCGGGTATCTGCATAACCCGCATACTGGAATCCAGAGGGGGATAGCTGCTCTCGGTCGATAAAGAATCGGAGTACAGACAGTGCCCGAGCGCCGGAAAGCTCCCAGTTGTCCTTGTAGGTCGATGAGTTAGAGGAACGTGTGAATGGAATGTTGTCCGTATGGCCCTCAATGCTAATCGGTGTTTTCAAATCTCGAAACAGACTGGCTAATTTGGATAGCGTGTTCGCCGAACCCTGCTTGAGTGCCGCTCTGCCTTGGTCAAATAGAAAGCGGTCATTCAGCGTAATGACAATCCCACGCGGTTGGTCAGATACGAAAATCTGGTTTTGCAGCTTGTTGTCTGTAATATATTCCTGGATGACACCCATCAGGTTTTGCAGCTCTTGTTCCTGCTTGCGAAAGGCTTGTTCACGCTCGGTGAGCTTGGTTGATCCTGCTTCTTTTTTAGTAGAGGCCGGTTGCTTGGTCGCAGGTGGATTCTTGCTGGTATAACGATCAGCAGTTCCCGTAATGCCCGAGCCTTGCTCCAGTATAGAATCTCCCTTGTGGAACGTATCCTGGAGGGATTGAACAACGACGTCGTATTTCTTAGCATCCAGACTGCTCATGGCATACATCACGACGAAAAAAATGAGCAGCAGGGTGATCAGATCGGCATAGGTGATCATCCACCGGTCCCGTTGGTCTCCACCGCCTCCTTGACGCCCACGGCGCTTAGCGCGCGTTCTCATGGAAGTCCTCCTTTGGAGAAGCGCTCTCTGTAGGTGAGCGACGAGGCAGTTTACGATCTATATTTTGCTCCGAGCGGATAAAGAACTCCAGTTTTTTACGTACAAGCTTAGGATTTTCTCCGTTTTGAATAGCTAGAATACCTTGCAGCAGCAAATCCATCGTAATTATTTCGCTTTCACTGGCTGCTCTTATTTTGGACGCGATGGGCAAAAAGATCAGATTGGCGCTAGCAACGCCGTAAAGTGTTGCGATAAAAGCCACAGCAATCGAAGGGCCGAGCGCAGTAGGCTCGGTCAGGCTGCCCAGTACATGGATCAGACCCATGACCGTACCGATAATCCCCATTGTAGGAGCATAGCCGCCTGCCGATTCAAATATTTTGGCGTATCCCTCATGTTTGTGCCCAACCGCATCTAATTCCAGTTCTAAAATTTGCTTGATCTGCTCCTGTTCGGTGCCGTCAATGACTAGTTGAAGACCTTCACGCAAAAATGCATTCGGATGCTCCGATGATATGCGTTCTAACGCAAGCACACCCGATCGGCGGGAAGTGGCAGCCATAGAAACCAAATCTTCTATATATTGCTCCGTAGGATTATCCTCACGACTAAAAGCCATCCGCAGAGCGGTAGGTATAGTCTTTAGCTTGGAGGCAGGGTAGCTGATCACAACGGCGGCGAAGGTTCCGCCAAATACGATCAGAGCTGATGTCCCTTGAAGCAGCCCTGTAAATTGGCCGCCTTCCCATAAGAAGCCACCGATTAATGCTATGATTCCGGCGATGATGCCCAATACGATGGTGATATCCAAAATTTAATTCACTCCTATTCAAGACTTATCGTTTGCATCCACGGTTAGAAAGAGGTATAATACGGGAACAAACATTCTTATTCAACCATATTTCCCAAGTATCATTGCTCGGGAAATATCGACATAGAATTACAGGCAAAGACGTTAAAGCTCGATTGGTGTAAAAACATGATGTTTTCATTTTAGACGATAAGGGTGATGCAGGGCAATGAGTGATATCGTTGTTAGCGATAAGACTTTTGAAATTCAGTCGGAATTCCAACCTCAGGGCGATCAGCCTCAGGCCATTTTTGAATTGGTAGAGGGAATTGCAGAAGGAAAGAAGCATCAAACTCTATTAGGTGCTACGGGAACAGGTAAGACCTTTACCATCGCTCAGACCATTGCCAAGCTGAATCGGCCTACGCTGGTTATTGCGCATAACAAGACTTTGGCTGCTCAACTGGCAAGCGAGTTTAAAGAATTCTTTCCAAACAACTCGGTCGATTATTTTGTCAGCTACTATGATTACTACCAACCGGAGGCGTACATCCCTTCCTCCGATACGTATATTGAGAAGGATTCCAGCATCAATGAGGAGATTGACAAACTTCGCCACTCGGCCACAAGCTCTCTGTTTGAGCGTCGTGACGTGATTATTGTAGCGAGTGTCTCTTGCATTTATGGTTTGGGTTCCCCGAAAGAATATTCAAGCTTGCTGCTCTCGCTTAGAGTCGGCATGGAGAAACCCCGCAATCAGATCTTGTCCCGCTTGGTCGATATTCAATATCAGCGGAACGATATCAACTTCGTGCGGGGTACTTTCCGTGTACGGGGGGATGTTGTT
>NZ_JCAJRU010000161.1:0-11953 GCF_059447605.1 Paenibacillus sp. N119s
ACACGACCGTTAAGCCCTCCAGCGCCGATGGTACTTGGACCGCAGGGTCCTGGGAGAGTAGGACGCCGCCAAGCAAATCATAGTATGACTTTACAGAGTCATGCTCAGGCTGTCGAGAGAGTCTCGACAGCTTTTTTTATTTCCAATCATTCAACATGGTATCCTATAAGGTACATACTGCGTATATACAAATTCATAATAAATACAAAAAAAGGCTGTCTTCTGACTTTTAAGGTCAAAGGAACAGCCTTATAATTTAATTTCGTAAACATCCAGAAGAAATTTTCATCTTGAGCTAAATGTGTGGATTACAGCGACACGAAGCACTGTTCCCATTGATCGGTAATGGATGCTTTGTCAAGCTGTTCTCCAATGAGCGTGACATATCCCTGGTTCACAGGAAGTTCGGTGGGCTGCCATTCTAAGCGACTGCCTGAAAATTGCAGAAGCATTGTACCTTCCTCCGGAAGGACACAATAACCTTTTGCTCGAAGCAGCGAGGAGCCTAGTCCGGTCAGAAAGTCTTCCAACCGTTGCTTTTCCAATGGTTGAGGAGAATATTGATGCAGTGTTAGGCTCTCTAGACGGGAAAATGAATGGGGCTGGTTGGAAGCAAAAGTATGGTTATGACTGTGATGATGTGCAGAAATCACTTTGAATGCCGTACTTCTGGACACACTGTCAGATCTTCCGATATTTTTGACTGGAACTGCTACGTATGACGCCTCTGCTTCGTTCAGCTGAGTCGGTGCTGATGCAGGTTGAGATACCTGTACAGGTTTCGCGCCAACGGATATGGAGGTCAATACAGGCTCCAGCAGTGGTTCGAGATCAACCCGACTGTACTCAGTAGTTTGCAGCTTGGCTGTATTGTTAAGCTTGCGGATATTCTTGACGACCTTCGCAACTTCACGGATACTTGCAACATCTGTCTTGTTCACCACGATGAAGTCGGCGGTACGAAGCTGTCCGTGCAGAGTCCGTACCAGCTCTTTATCTGCGGTGAAGCGGCTGTTGTATTCATGGAACAACTCGGCATCCACCACGCTGATGCTGTGAACCAGATACAGTCGATCCGCCAGTAATGGGGAGCGAAGCTCCTCCAACACCTGCTCGGGGTTGGCTACCCCGGTGGTCTCCATGAAGATCACATCTGGCTTTTGGTTGAGCAGGGTATGCAGTGCCCCAGCCAGCTCATTTCTTTTGCTGCAACAAATACAGCCCTCTAGTAGTCCCTCGACTGGCACATCAGGCATTTCCGCTGAAATAATAGCACTGTCTACATCATATTCGCCCATTTCATTCATTAAAACAGCAGCATGGAGGGGAATTTGGCGGGTATGGGCTAACAGCCGCAAAAGTAGTGTTGTTTTGCCGCTTCCAAGAAAACCACTGATTAGTATAACAGGAACCTTGCTCATCATTTTTCCTCCTTGGTGGGTTTAGTGTGCTGTATTCAAACGATCATAGGTAGCTACCGAGTCTGCTTGCGTATAGACATAAGGGGATTTCGGCTGCTCGACAGTCGTTATTTTATCGGATCGAATTTCAAGTATGGGTGCGTTGTCCTTTTGCGTTGTATGCAGTGTTCCTTCAATAGTGACCCAGGTATCTTTGTCAAAGGACGGAGGGTTCTGAGATTGGACGATAATCCCGAATGGCATGGCATCGGCAGTACAGCACATAACAAGGAATCTTCCTACTGCGAATAGACCTTTACCCAGCAGGTTGTCGTCTTTGTAGACAAAGCCAGTCACCTGTACTTTTTTTCCTTCAAAAGCGTGCTTATACAGTTCGATCGCTCCTATAGTTTCGGAGAAAATCTCCGGCTGGATCTGAATAATGGGTTGCTGATACAGACGTTTCGCGAGCTCGGCGAATTCTACATTGTACTTATCAGGTGGAACGAACAGCTTATCCAGCGCTTCCTGACTCCATTTTCCCTTAAGAGGGAGCGAAGTTGGTGTAGAAGATACAGTTGATAAAAGGGAGGAGGCGGATGTGTTCGTGGTTTGTATGTCTGTTTTTCGCCGGATATCCGGGTTGGGATAGGTGAAGGACATGCCTTTTTTGGCTGCCATATCACTGCCAAGCGCTTGGTTGGGCAGCAGTGAACCGAACAACAGCGGAATGAGCAACATTCCATATACGAGTGTTTTTTTGAACCAGCTCTGCGGTAACGGATGTTCACAATCGCAAACATCTTCACTTTCCTGCCCACCGACGATTACGTGCCATGCCATCGCCAAGGCGATGAACATGAGCGGCACAGGACAGAGCAAAAGCAGCTTTTGCATATGCGGAGCCAAGTAGTAATGAAGTGCACTCGTGTGTTGTAATGTGATGATGTATACAGCTAATCCGATCATGAGCAAGGAGCGCATGCCATATTGGCAACGGATACTAAAAGTTGAGTTCACGTCTATGTTCACCTCCCCAATAACCATTCAGCAGTTATAGAGCCTATCAGGACGAGTACAACAATAAGCAAGCCTAAGATCACGACAAATTTGGTGCGGAAGGTGCTTAGCAGCATGAGTGTGCCTTTGAAATCAAGCATTGGGCCGAGTACAAGAAAGGCTGCCAGCGGGCCCAGTGTAAAGGTATGTGAAAAAGCAGTAGCTACAAAGGCATCGGAGGTGGAACACAGCGACAGCACGTAGGCAAAGCCCATCATAAAGGCGTACGAGCCGACCGTTCCATTGCTTAACGAGAGCATTTCATCACGTGGGATAAAGGTTTGGATGCAAGCAGTCAATAATGCGCCGATAATGAGATATTTACTCATGTCCAAAAACTCGTCACCAGCATGTACAAAAAAGCCCCGCCAGGTGCGGTTATGCCGATGAGTTGGATTGTTCTGCTGCTGTTGGTTGAAGGAAAGTAACGACCGTTTGAGCGGATGCACACGCACACAGGCATATACGATCAATCCGATAGTCGCGGAAACGGCAAAGGCCAAACCCATTCGCACGACAGTGATCTCTGGGTGGGAAGGGAAAGCCATCATCGTCGCAGCCAGTACTACCGGATTGATAATAGGCCCACTTAAGATAAAAGTGATACCCATATAGGCAGGCATTCCCTTGAGCATTAATTGGCGAACGACAGGAATCATGCCGCACTCACAGATGGGAAATAGCATACCTAGCAAGGAGGCGAGCAGGACACCTGGTACAGGATGCGCAGGGGCTATTTTGCGAATCCATGTTTCTGGTACAAGCCACTGCAAAAGGGATGAGACAAGCACACCGATTAGGAGAAACGGAACAGCTTCCAGAAAAATACCCATAAATACTGTCTTTAATGACTGTAGCTGCCCTATATCTATCAAACGAAGCCACTGAGGAGATAGCGTAATAAGTACAGGGATGAGAAAGGCAAACGGAATCATAAAAGGCAGCATTTTCAACAGCGTACTGTTTTTCATTCCACATCTCCTCGGGAATAAGGGTTCTTATCTACATCCTATGCCTGTGTTGGGACAATCATGCTGGCGGATTAGGTCTAAATCACCTCCTATATTGACAATTCAAAGTGAATTCATATATATTTATGTTTATTAATAGTAATTATTACGATTAATATTCCATAAATGATTGCAAGAAGAAAACTTTTACGGTACGATCCATATTAGTGCTGTAAAGACAAGGAGGATTATATGATACCGATTGTTGTTTTATCCGGATTTTTGGGCAGCGGCAAAACAACTCTTCTTCAGCATGCGCTGGCTTACTACAAGGACCAGGGTCTCAAGCCAGCTATTTTGATGAATGAGTTGGGTGATGTTAATCTGGACGGCAATTTGGTGAACAACCAAGCCCCTATGAAGGAAATGCTTAGTGGCTGTATTTGCTGTACCATTCGCGGGGATTTGGGCGTAGAGCTCATGAATCTTGCCGAGGAATATAAACCAGATGTAATTGTTGTAGAATGTACCGGAGTGGCTAACCCGATGGAAATCGTAGATGCAGTGACAGATGCTTCTATATATTCTTCTATGGTTTTACAATCCGTTATTACGGTTATGGATGCGCGTCAATTTTTGGATTTTTCCTTGGGGAGTGAGAGAAACAAGTCGCTTCGTCTGATGCAGGATCAGCTGCGGTGCGCTTCCAAACTGGTTATTAACAAGAATGACTTGTTGACTACGGGAGAATTGCAGAAAGTACAGGCCCTTGTAAAAGAATTAAATCCCTACGCTTTGACTGTAAGCACGGAGCGGAGTGATGTAGATCCGATGGCCTTTTTCTCCATTCAAGGAGAGAAACGGATGGATGTTTCGCGGAAAAAGGATTCCATAGTTGATATTGCGAACGATCGTCATCATGCGGAAAATCGTTTTCACACGTATGGTCATGATGAACATACAGAGCATCGTCCTCATGACCATCATGAGTCTGAGCACCACGACCCTGACCACAAACACGGAGAGCACTATCATTCCTACGATCACGTAGTTGTTCATACGCATTTTTTTGGACAACCTGTGTCACGTTTTGAGTTTGAACAGTTGTTCCGTAGTTTGCCTGCGGAAATTTACCGAGCCAAAGGAATTGTTCGGTTCTTGGAATCGGAGGGTCAGATGATGTTCCAATTTGCCTATCGTGAACTGGAAATCATTCCGATCCGACCGCAAAAGCCAGTGAACGATGTAGCGGTTATTATGGGCGAGAATTTCTCTGCTTCTGAGATCGGAGAGCGATTGAAAAAGCTGGAAGCGGCCGCAAAGCCACTGGCTAGTTCATGAGTTCGAGAACGAGCAGCGTTTATTCATCCCAACCTAATTCTCAAGCTGACCTAGCAGGGAAGACTTCATGGGGATTTACGACAATTCTGCTGCTGCTAACTGCTGGGTTAGTGCTGTCAGTTACACTCGCGGTCATGCTAGGTCCTGTGGCTGTCGCTCCAGGGACAGTATGGCGAATTGTGCTGTCCCATCTTCCCTGGCTGGATCAGTGGATACCTGTGACTTGGAGCAAACCGGAGGAATATATCGTCTGGGAAATTCGCTTTCCACGCGTACTGCTAGGGGTTGTCGTAGGAGCAGGGCTTGCTGTTACCGGAGCGGCTATACAGGCATTAATTCGTAATTCGTTAGCGGATCCCTATATTTTAGGAGTCTCATCGGGGGCTTCAGTGACAGCGACGTTAGTTATTGTGTTGGGGGCTTTTGGATTTTTGGGACGACTTGCATTGCCCCTATCTGCTTTTATAGGCTCTTTAGCTGCAATGCTTATGGTGTTCGCGTTGGCCCGTGTGGCCGGGCGTATATCGACGACCCGCTTGCTGTTGTCAGGGGTAGCGGTATCTATGATGCTGTCGGCTGTGACCAGCTTTATCGTTACGATGGCTCCGAATGAAAAAGGTATCCGTGACGCGATGTATTGGATGATGGGAAGTCTGGCAGGCGCTCAATGGAATACGCTTTTTATTCCAAGCCTCATTGTAACCATTGGAACAGCTGTCCTTCTGACCCGATACCGTTCACTGAATGCATTGTTAACGGGGGAGGAAGCTGCCATAACGCTCGGTGTAAATGTACAAACGTTCCGCGTATTATTGGTTGTTGTCGCTTCTCTTTTAACTGGCGCAGTCGTATCAGTCAGTGGCTCGATTGGCTTTGTCGGGCTTATGGTTCCACATATCGTTAGGCTAATAGTAGGATCGGATCATCGACGTGTCCTGCCCGTGAGTCTGTTAGCGGGAGCTATCTTTGTCGTGTGGGCAGATGTATGTGCCCGGCTCGTGCTTGCTCCGCAGGAGCTGCCGATTGGTATTGTAACGGCGGTGTGTGGCGGACCCTTTTTTGTATGGCTGCTGCGGCGCAGTTCCTACTCGTTTGGAGGCGAAAAATGAATATAGAAGTCGAAGACGTGACCTTCAGTATTCACGATAAACGGTTGATCGACAGCATTAGTCTCCAGGTAAAAATGGGGGAATTGGTTGGACTGATCGGTCCCAATGGTAGCGGTAAATCGACGTTGCTTAAAAATATGTATCGTGTACTAAGGCCTGACAGTGGTTTAGTGACGCTGGATGGCCGGGATTTACTACGGATGAAGTACAAAGAAACGGCACGACAAATGGCCGTGGTGAGTCAGGATGCGCCCCAAACGTTTGATTTTTCAGTACGAGACATCGTCCTGATGGGCCGTCATCCCCATAAGAAACTGTTGGAAGCAGATAGCGCCCTTGATCATGAGCTGGTTGAACAGGCGCTGGAGCGGGTGGGGATGGAAGCTCAGGCGGATCAAAGTTTTGCTACTCTGTCGGGCGGTGAAAAGCAACGTGTGCTGATTGCTAGAGCTTTGGCTGGACAAGCGAAATTTCTCATTTTGGATGAGCCGACGAATCATTTGGATATTCGGTATCAGTTGCAAATTCTCGATTTGGTCAAAACACTTCAAATCACTACTTTAGCTGCGTTGCATGATTTAAATTTGGCGGCATTTTATTGTGACCGAATGTATGTATTAAAAGAAGGCAAAGTGGTATCTTCTGGAATAACGGAGGATGTGCTTCAGCCTGACTTGCTGCGCAGTGTATTCGGGGTGGAGACAGAAATTTGCGTTCATCCAAGAACCGGGAAACCGAGTATTACCTTTTTACCGGATTCGCTCAGAGGTGGAGCCGCCCACGACATTAACAGAACAAATGATGATCCGATGAAGTAAGATAAACTGTGAATGGAAGAGGAGACGTTACATATGAATAAATATAGCAAACCTGCATTCCCGCTGGTTGTGCTTGTTTTGCTGATGCTGTTATTATCGGCCTGCACATCAGGAAACACGGCTAAAAACACAAATTTATCTGCAAACGGACAGCAACCTGACGCATCGCAATCAACGACCGGAAAGAAGGCAGTAGAGATTGAAAATATGGGTGTAAAAATGGTATTTCCCGAAGCGCCCAAACGCGCGGTTACATTGAACCAGCATGCAACAGAAGTTATGCTGGCCCTTGGGCTGGAGTCTTCTATGGTAGGAACTGCATATTTGGATGACCAGATTTTACCTAAATATAAGAATCAGTATGATAAAATCCCGGTTCTGGCCAAACAATATCCGTCCAAAGAGGTGTTTATGGCAGCTGCACCGGATTTTGCCTACGCGGGCTGGAAGAGTGCCTTTAATGATAAAAGCTTGGGTTCCCGTGAGGAGCTTGCCCAACAGGGCGTACAAACTTATGTACAGGAATCCTCCAATAAGCCAGGTCCTATATTAGAAGATGTATATCGGGATATACTAAATATTGGGCGTATATTCCGCGTGGAAAAGCGTGCAGAACAGCTGGTAAATGACATGCGTGCACAAGTGCAGTCCATCCAGACTCAAATTGGTACGGTTAAACGGGCACCCAAGGTTTTTGTCTATGACAGCGGCGAAGACAAGCCATTTACAGCCGCCAATAATTACCTGACATCTTTGATTAAAAGTGTGAAAGCGAAAAATATTTTTGAAGATATCAACAAAAGTTTTACGGAAGTAAGCTGGGAAGAAGTCGTGAATCGCAACCCTGATGTTATTGTCATTCTCGACTACGGAGATACCTCATTGGCTGATAAAGAAAAGCTGTTGTTGAGCAAGCCAGCGCTGGCTGGTGTCGAAGCGATCAAAAACAAACGGTTCGTGGTGTTACCTTTATCCGCAGCGGCTGAAGGTGTGCGTGCACCGCTTGCATTGAAAACGTTGGCTGCAGGCTTGTACCCGGATAAAGTGAAATAAACAAACAAAAAGGTTGCCAAAACATTGACGAACCTTGCCCAAACTGTTAAACTTGCTAATGCGTAAAGGTTACGTTTATCAAGCGCTTATTTTTTTAATGCCAAATCGTAATAATTACGGTAGATGGTTTAGTGATCATAAACGACCTGGAAAATCTGCGGTATGATGACCGCTCAGATGGCTCCAGGCTTTTTAAAGGAAAAGGAGATTTGCGTCATGTTATTGGCCTCATTGGAACAGGTCACATTTGGATACGGAGATGTTCCTAATTTGGTGGATGCCAATGTTGAAATTTTCTCCGGAGAATTTGTGGCTATTACCGGACCGAATGGTGCTTCCAAATCGACGATGCTCAAGTTGCTGCTCGGTTTACTTCAGCCCTGGAAAGGCAAAGTGTTTATGTCCGACCGTACAGGTGAAGGCAAAAAGCTCGTTGTCGGATTTGTATCACAACAAATTGCTGCCTTTAATGGAGGTTTTCCAAGTACTATTCTGGAATTTGTCCGTTCAGGTAGATATACGCATGGCTCTTGGCTGCGCCGGATGCGGGCTGAGGATCATGCTTTGACAGAGCAGGCGCTTCGTCAGGTAGGGATGTGGGATTTACGGCATCGTAAAATCGGCGAATTGTCTGGTGGACAGAAGCAGCGTATATGTGTGGCGAGGGCGCTTGCTCAGGAATCGGATTTGCTCATTTTGGATGAGCCTACGACCGGAATGGATCAGGAAAGTCGATATCACTTCTACGATCTGATGAATCAGCAGGTTAAGCAATATGGAAGAACTGTAGTCATGGTTACTCATGGACTATCGGAAGTGCAACATTATTTGGATCGTATTATTGAGCTTGAAAGGAAGGAAGATGGCGGATGGAAATGCTGCACTACGACTTCATGCAGCGGGCATTTTGTGCCGGTGGGGTAATTGCACTGCTGGCCTCGGTGCTTGGAGTATACCTGATGCTACGGCGCCAGGCTCTCATGGCGGACATGCTATCGCATGTGTCGCTGGCAGGGGTGGCAGCAGGTGCCTATTTAGGCATTAACCCGACGATCACCGGATTTGTTGTGGCTGTGATCGGCGCGATTATCGTTGAATATGTTCGCAGGTCTTATAAAACGTATAGTGAGATTTCTGTGGCTATTATAATGGTAGGGGGTCTCTCGACGGCTGTTATTTTAATGAATCTGAATCAGAGCATCAACAAAGGATTTTCAGCTTATTTGTTTGGCTCGGTAGTAGCTGTCAATCGGACCGAACTAATGTTGATGATCATTGTGGCTATCATCGGAGGTATTTTCTTTTTCGTGTTCCGGCGCCCTTTGTATCAGATTACCTTTGATGAAGAAACGGCAAAGACTAATGGTCTTCCTGTCAAGTCTATCTCATTTGCGTTTAGTATTTTAACAGGGATGATTGTAGCCGCAGCCATGCCGATTGTTGGTGTGCTGCTTGTCTCCTCGCTAATCGTACTGCCCGCTGCACTGGCGATTCGAATTGCACCAAGCTTCGCGGCAGCTATCTGGATCTCTATGATCACCGCATTGATCGGCGTATTTATGGGATTATCCGCATCATATGAACTCAGTACACCCCCAGGGGGAACGATTGCTATGGTGCTGTTATTATTCCTGATCATAGGAGCTAGTATTCAAAAGCTGGTCCGTAAGCTCGGCAAGCAACAGGCTTCCCGACGTAAGAATGCGGCAGGCCAGTGAGTGTATAAAAAACTAACACATAAGGAGCTATGAATATGAATACATGGTTCAAAAAATCATTTGTATTGTCTGCAGGACTAGCACTTATTTTGGCCGGTTGTGGAGCTAAATCTGATCATGCAGCCACGAATGCATCCCAAGCCGAATCTAATCCGGCTCAAACAGCGGACAGTGGTAAAAAGCTGAATGTGGTCACTACGTTTTATCCAATGTATGAATTCACCAAGCAAGTTGCCGGAGATCATGCTAACGTAACTGCGTTGATTCCTGCGGGTGCTGAGCCACATGACTGGGAGCCAAGCGCCAAAGATATGGCACAGGTTAAGGATGCTGATGTATTTGTTTATAACGGGATTGTTGAAGGTTGGGCAGAACAGGCTTTGAGTAGTGCATCGAATGACAAGCGTGTAGTCGTGGAAGCAAGCAAAGGGTTGAACCTGATGGAAGGATCTGCTGAGGAGGAAGGAGAAGAAGCACACGCAGAGGAAGGCCACGATCATGTGCTGGACCCTCATGTATGGCTTGATCCAGTCTTAGCTCAAAAAGAAGTAGAAGCTATAGAAACAGGGCTTGCAGCAGCCGATCCTGCAAACAAAGCAGACTATGAGAAAAACGCCAATGCTTATATTGCTAAGCTGAAAGAACTGGATACCGAGTTCAAAACAGGTCTGAAAGATGTAAAACGTAAAGACTTTATTACGCAGCATGCTGCTTTTAGCTATTTGGCTAAGCAATATGGTCTGATCCAAGTACCTATTGCCGGTTTATCTCCAGAACAAGAACCTACACCAGACAAGTTGGCAGGTATCATCAAGTTTGCTAAAGAAAATAATGTAAAGACAATTTTCTTTGAAACGTTGGTTGATCCGAAGGTTGCTGAGACCGTAGCTACGGAAATTGGTTCGAAAACGGATGTGCTGAATCCGCTTGAAGGATTGACAGATGAAGACAAACAGAAGAATCTGGATTACATTGGTGTAATGAAAAACAATTTGGAGGCTTTGAAAAAAGCTCTGAATGAATAAGTATATTTAAACAAATAGTTCGAAAAAGACGTTGGCATGATAGCGGCGTCTTTTTTTGTGTCTGTTTAATGAAATTGTCCCAAGCTTCTTTCACCTTTAAATTCACTTGCATAGTGCTAAGGGTTCATGGAAGACCTAGTACTTTGTAATCTTCATGCTATAGAGATGATTTACGTCATTGCGAAACGTTTTTATTGAAATTAATGCTGTAGTAGCTAGTTTCAAATTTCTTTTATAATTCAATGGTAGCGTTTTTCTTTTTACAGATTCTTTCTATTAATATAACTAGTTTTTTCACCGATATTGAAGTTTGGACGTGCATATCATAAGACAACGGATTGGAGAGGTTAACTTGGCAACAGTCATAATAGTGGATGATTCTTTATTTATGCGTTCTGTGCTCAAGGATATTCTTATGGATTTAGGTCACTCTGTTATTGCAGAAGCGGAAAATGGGTATGATGCGGTTTTGAAATATGCACATTTTCGCCCTGATTTAATTACGATGGATATAAATATGCCTAAAATGGATGGACTTGAGGCTGTTAAAAAGATTGTAGAGCTTGATCCTCAAGCCAACATCTTGATGTGTTCTGCTTTGGGTCAGCAGGAAGCGATTATACAAGCATTTAAGGCAGGTGCAAAAGACTTTATTGTGAAGCCATTTGAGATGGAAAGGGTCGTGAATGCAGTCACAAAAATGCTGGATAATTAATGAATCAAGCTTTTAATACATAATTATTGAACATAATGAAGCGGGAGTTCCATGCTTATTTTTACGAATATGGAGATGAATAGGATGAGCAATCGAGTATTGTCTCAAAAAGTATTTATAGATGAACTGATCGCTACGATCAAGAGTGGGGGGCTTCTTCCTGTAAATTATGAACACCTTGTCAGTGAACAAAGAGAAAAAGTGGATGCTCTTAACAATGAACTCACCGTTCGTATTGAGGCATTAGAGACAGATTTGATCTCTGCTTCGACATTTTCTATTCCGTTTGCTAATGGTGAAATTATCTTTCTTGCTCGACATATTGTACTCATTGGGGATTATACCGAGGGCTACTTTGTGTTTTATCGAGCAGAAGACTGCGAACGCCCAGAGGAATATCAATTTTTAACAAGTTCTTATCAACTTCCTCATATATTGCTCGAACTATCTCATACTTTAAAGGAACATGGTACTAATGAGCCGCTTAATATTTTGACTTATTGGAATGGTCCTGTGTATCCGCTGAAAGATTTGAATAAAGAGGATATTAAGCTGTCCACCTATGAATTTTAAAGCGAGAAATATAACGGCGATTTATCTAGGGCCTGTACGCAAACTGTACAGGCCATAAAAATCTAGTAAAATAAGGAATATGAGACGAAGATATGAGTTAACAGATGAAGAATGGAATATCCTTGAACCCTTGCTGCCCCCGGCCCGAAAAAAACAAGGAGGACGTCCACCTAAAGATCGGCGTCAGATGCT
>NZ_JCAJRU010000162.1:0-11836 GCF_059447605.1 Paenibacillus sp. N119s
CTGTAAAAATGACTATGAAACGATCCAGTGTTGCGCGATGCGATGTAATAAGCTTTTCCCTGTCCCAAACGATTCACCGTCAAAGCCGGGCGACCTGCGTAAAAGTCTGCCCCGTATTCAGCCAGTACCTCTGCACCTTCCGTATGAATGAGATCACACAATTCTACTGCTTCATACTCCTCCCGTAGATTTAGCTCATTGCCTTCAACCGGTATAATGTAGTTGCGATCATGGTCATGCAATCCATCAATCTCTTCCGACCAGATCCCCAGTGTTTTACGAAGCGGACCTGGAAAACCTCCGAGGAAGCACAAATCATGTTCATCGACAATGCCGGTCCAATAGGTCGCTACGAATATGCCCCCTTTTTCAACAAACTTCTGTATGCGCTCTCCTACGCCACTGCGGACCATATACAACATTGGAGCGACCAGAAGCTTATATTTGGAGAAATCTGCATCCATATCAATGACGTCTACCGACACTCCCTGCTCCCATAATGCCAAATAATGTGCTTCAGCCGTCTCCTCGTATTTCACACCTTTGTTTCGCGGTCCCTGTGAATCGTTGATTCCCCAACGGTTCTCCCAATCGAAGATAACAGCAGCCTCAGCCGGTACGGATGTACCAATCACCTCCTCCAGTTTCTCCAGCGCATGACCGACATCTTTCACATCCCCAAATACTCGCGTATGCTCATGACCGACATGATCGACGACCGCACCATGCAGTTTTTCACTCGAGCCGCGACTTTTCCGCCACTGAAAATATTGAACGGTGTCGGAGCCGTGTGCCACAGCCTGTAAAGACGATAGCAGATGCATACCCGGCCGCTTCAGCTTGCTAACATCTTGCCAATTGGTCAAGCTCGGCGTACTTTCCATGAGCATCCAAGGTTTCCCACCTTTAATAGAGCGAATAATGTCGTGCATCATAGCCACTCTTGCAGCCTGACGGCTGTCATCTCCTTCACGGTCATGCCATGTCGGATAACTATCCCATGATATAACATCGAGCAGATCAGCAAACTTCCAGTAATTCAATCCTTCAAAAAACTCCATTAAATTAGTTGTGACTGGAATGTCCGGATTTGCAGCCTTGAGCGGCACAATCTCATGTTTGATAAAATCAGCGGTCTGATCGGTTACAAACCGTCTCCAGTCCAAATTCATGGCATGAACCTGAGTTTCACCGTGAGGTGCCGGAGACTCCACTTGACTCCAATCCGTAACTGTATGACTCCAAAAGGTCGTCCACCATGCATGGTTAAGCTTGTCCAGCGTACCGTATTTGTCCTGCACCCAGGCGCGAAATGCCTCCTGACAATGATCGCAGTGACAGTCTCCACCAAATTCATTGGAAATGTGCCAGCCAATAACAGCAGGATGATTAGCGTAACGCTCAGCCAGCTTCGTATTCATGATACGTACTTTTTCCCGATAGACAGGCGACGTATAACAGTGGTTATGCCGAAAACCGTGCAAGTTACGGACACGATTAGCCCCTACTCGCAGCACCTCAGGATATTTTTGCGACATCCAGGCTGGTCTTGCTCCGCTAGGAGTAGCTAAAAACGCATAGATTCCGTTTTCAGCAAACGAGTCCAAAATACGATCCAGCCATTCAAACGTAAATACGCCTTCCTCAGGCTCCAATGAAACCCATGAAAAAATGCCGACAGACATTACGTTACATTTGGCTAATTTCATCAAGCGGATATCTTCCGCTAACACTTCTGGATATTGCTGCCATTGCTCCGGATTATAGTCCGCTCCATGCAGCATACGCGGAACTCGCTCACTAATGGGAGGATACTTGGTTATGTTTGAATACGTCATTGCAAATCATCTCCTTTGATCCGTTCTGTTACTCTTTGACGGAACCTAGTGTCATACCTTTAACAAAATACTTTTGTAAAAATGGATATACAATAAGAATAGGCGCTGCACCAATAAAAATTTGTGCTGCGTTAACCGTCGTTTGTGAAAGTAATTCCATCTCTTTGGGACTCATGCTCATCGAACTCATGTCTTTCTGTATAATTACAGTTTGCAGGAACGTTGCCAGCGGATAATCCTTTGCGTTGCTCAAATAGAGCAGCCCGTCAAACCATGAGTTCCAATGAAATACCATACTAAACAGCGCGATCGTCGCGATAGAAGGCATGGATATCGGTAAGAAAATACTAAACAATGTCCGGAAATGTCCTGCCCCGTCGATCAATGCAGCCTCTTCCATCTCTTTGGGGATACCTCTAAAAAAGTTCAGCATAAGAATGACCAAAAATGTATTGACCGCTCCTGGCAAAACAAGTACCCAGAAACTATCCATGAGATGGATCTTTTGAATTACCATATAAAACGGAACCAGTCCACCGTTAAAAATCATGCTGAATACGAATAGCCATGAATACACGTTTCGGCTGCGGAACACGGTCGTTTCCTTTGAAAGCGGATAAGCGGCTAAAAAGGTAATCAGCAGCGTCAAGCCGGTCCCGAGCACAGTCCGACAGACAGAAATCCAGATGGAATGTAAAAAAATCGGATTGTTCATCGTCTTCTTATAAGCTTCTAATGAGAACTGCACTGGCCACAGTCCAACCAAATTGGCATCTGCCGCGGATTTCGCACTAAATGATACTGCCAACACATGAATCAGCGGAACGATACACATGATGGACAAAATCACAAGCAGGCAAATATTCAATACATTAAAGATGCGATATGGCGTTGTTTTATGATACATGACTCTCCCTCTTTCAGCCTTGTGGAATCAGAATATGCGGTAACCTGCCCATTTGTAAGCAAGCCGATAAGATATCAGAATGAGAATCATACTGATTACGGATTTGAACAACCCAATGGCGGTAGCGAAGCCCATCTCCCCATTGATTAATGCTGTCCGGTAAACAAATGTGTCAATGATATCGCCTTTTTGGTATACCAGCGGATTATAAAGATTGAAAATCTGGTCAAAACCAGCATTCAGCACATTGCCAAGTGCAAGCGTTCCAACAACGACCACCATCGGAATCAATGAAGGTACTGTAATGTGTAGCGTCTGTCTCCACCGGCTTGCTCCATCCATTTCAGAAGCCTCATATAACGAAGGATTGATACCCGCCAGTGCAGCGAGAAATACGATCGTATTGTAGCCAAATTCCTTCCATATGTCCGATACAATGACGGTAAAACGAAACCAGTTATTATCTCCCAAAAAGAAGATAGGCTGAATCCCTATGCTTCCAAGAATGCGGTTCATAAATCCATCTGTAGCCAACAGATCAATCAGAATTCCGCCCAAGATCACCCATGACAGAAAGTGTGGCAAATATACCAATGTCTGAATGGAGCGCTGAAGTCCAACCTTGCGAATTTCATTCAGCAGTATAGCAAAAACAAACGGCACCAGCAGGTTGAAAAACATCTTTAATACCGCAATAATCAGCGTGTTCCAGACAACCTGAAGACTGTCCTCCCGTTGGAACAAAAAGCGGAAATTATCCAGTCCAACCCATTCGGAACCCGTTATGCCTAGCCAAGGCTTGTAATTTTGAAAGGCCATCACGATGCCGCCCATCGGAATGTAGCTAAATACAATTAAGAAAATGATGGCTGGCAGCAGCATGATATGAAATGGCCACGTACGTTGCAGACTTCTCATTGCAGTTCCTCCTGTAACTCTCATGGTATACCTCAATTATAAAAGCGTTTTCGCAGCCCCAACAGTTCAAAAAACCAACATACATGGCACAAAAGCAATCATTTTTATTTAAGCCAGTGAAGCTGAAGTAAAAAGGCTGTCCACCTTGGGACAGCCCTCCTAATTGGTGTTGCAACAGCAATGGTTTTACTTTTCGACGCTCTTATACCACTCGTTTACTTCCTTTGTAATTTGTTCGCCACCAGCGGCTTTCCACGTCTGTACAAAGGTATCAAAAGCGGAGATCGGCTGTTTGCCATAAATAATTTCATTGAAGGTTTGGCTCTCAATCTTATCCAGATAATCCTTTTTAGCCTTCATGGTTGGCGTGGTAGGTCCTGTAAACTGATCTTTCATAGAGATATCCTTCTGTTCCATAAGCACTTTGGCTGCAGCAGGAGTGTCTTTCCCGTAATTCACCATTACATCCTTTTCCAGTCTGGTTTTCGGTTCTGCGCCATTAGCCAAGCTTAACAAAGCCTTCATTTGGGCATCAGGTATACGCGCACCATCCCGAACCAGCAAATAACGAATAGAGTTCACATAACCGCCCGGTATTTTATCAATAGACACCAGCTTTCCATTGGCATCTAAATCATAATCGTAGCCCTTAAACAACCCATTTGACAAATCACCGTCCGGTTTGGCATTTGCATAATGGTCAAACAAGTAATTTTGATACGTGAAAAAAGCTTCAGGATGCTGCATCTGTTTATTGATGAGTACGACGCCATTGGTGTACTGTGTTCCATGGCGCATGGCTTTGTTGTCCGGTCCCGCTGGAATCTTGACCGGCTTCCATACAGCACTCGGCGCATTTTTAACTGTATCCTGAAGCGGCCAGCCGCTCATCCAATACGGCCCCGGAATCATACCGGCTGTCCCTGCAACTGTAGGTTCTGCCGTTTTATTTTCATCCCACAATGCTGCTTCCTGAGGAATATATCCTTTTTTGAGCCACTCACTCAGCTTTTGCAGACCCGGCTTCATGCCAGGCTGCACAGAGCCATATTCCAGGCTGCCGTTTGCACCTTTGTTCCACTGTTGGGGTAGTGTGCCGTAAGCCCCGAAAATCCAGGATGGGTCACCCATCCAAGTGTTCATGGATGTTTTGAACCCGATACTGAGCGGAATTACTTTGTCTGGAGCCAGTCCGTCCGGGTTTTTGTTTTTAAAGGCATCCATCACTTTTTCCAGATCATCCATCGTCTCAGGAGCCTTCATGCCCAGCTTATCTAACCAATCTTGCCGTACCCACAATACATAATCGTGGTTATAGGCGAAATCAAGCACAGGGATACCCATTTTTTTACCATCCCGGCTATACTGATTCCATACGTTCGTATCCTGGTTCATGGCCTGCTTCCAGGAATCCGAGGCATATTTATCAAACAATGGACCAACCTCAGCGAACATTCCGGAATCGATCATATCCTGGGCCAGCTGCTCATTCTCTGTTCCCAATACAACGACGTCAGGCATCTCCTGACCGGAGGACATCGCCAAACGCAGTTTGGTAGCAAATGCACCGTTTGTATCCGTAACAGACCACAGTGATTTTACATTAATCCCGAATTTCTCTTTTGCCCATTTTGTCGCAACGTTATTTTCGATGGATTCTCCATTTTTAAATTTTAAGGTGGGATCTACCCCCCATACCGTGGAAATGGTCACTTCAGGACTGTATTTTTCTTTGTATACGTTTTCAGTTTTAGCTGCGCTATCCGCATTTCCATCATTTCCTGTGCCTGAGCAGCCCACAAGGCCAACTCCCAATACCATCGTTGCGGCGAGTAACGACAATAGCTTTTTTTTCGAATGAACTCGCATCTTGTTCCCCCTCTAAAAATCATTTTCTACTCTTTTATTATAAGAGGGCTTTTCTTGGTAGCCTATGTCACAAAATAAATATTTCTGCACCTTTCCCAACTGATCTTTACTCCTTTCTCTTTACTGCTCCCGAAATTCATGCGGTGTCATTCCATAATGCTTTTTGAACATCTTACTGAAATATTGGGGATTCTGATAGCCGAGTTCAGTTGTTATTTCATATATTTTTTTGTTGGAATATTTGAGCAAATAAAGAGCCCGTTCCATTCTCATTCGAATAATATAATCTCCCAGACCTTCTCCAGTTTCAGCTTTATAGATTTTGGACAAATAGACTGGATGAAGGTAAACCTGATCGGCAATCGACTTAACAGACAGCTCCTGTCCTTTATCCTGGGCAATTAGCTCCTGCACCTGCTTGACTACAAAGCTTTTGGCGCTTTGCTCGCTTGCGGACCACTCGGCTTTAAGCTTATTCATCATGGAAAATATCCACTCTTTGAGATGAGGGAACGAATGGACTAATTTCTGTGCATGTAACGGATCGAAGCCTACCTGATCCATCTGTGTAATGAAACGTCCTTGTTTGTGCGCTATATACATAAAGGCGCTCGTCACCGAAATAAACAGTTCATATAAATGCTCGCGTGTAAATCCCGCCTCTTCGATTTTGCCAAATACACCGCTCAATTTCTCCTCAGCCTCTTCCCATTGTCTGGACTCTAGTAAATGAGTAAGCGTTGGGTGCATATAAAGTCCCTCCAGCGACTTCACTGAGCTGTGTGACTGTTCTGTCTGCTCTTCTATGAAGAGCAATGGATTCGTCTCCTCCTGTTGGTTCCAATATAAGGATCTGATCGCTGTCTGATATAGCTTAGGTAGCTCATCGGGAAAATTAAACCAATTGGTTAGGGTGACGTAAATTTCTCCTTTCAAGTAATTGCTTACATTTTTTCGAAAGGTTTCAATCGCCGCACGTAAAATATGATTCTGCTTGTCCACACTTCGTGCAGCGAACAAATCGCAATTCCCTTCTATTAATATGATTAGGCAATCATGTGGTGCCTTGCAATGCCAAACATAAAAATCAGGTGCGAACACTTCTTCCGCAATATTTCCAATCGCATACTCAATTAACGATACAGAGTGATAGTCCATATCAGAAAAATGCTTGCCTAGCTGAATAAGCAGCATACTGGCAGGATGCTCCGTGGTTAGCTTGATTTCGTACTCGGACATTTTGTCCTTTATTTTTTGTACAGTCAAATCACGCCCGAGTAGCAAATCATGCATCAAATGGGTTCGCAGTACACCGAAATCGTTTCTGCGACTATATTGCAATTGATGAACCTTGTCGAATGCTTCCCATTCTTCCTTTAGCGAATCCATGGCAGCTGACACACATTTGATAAACTCTTCATCATCCACCGGTTTTAAAATGTAATCAAAAGCCTTAAGCTGAAGCGCTTTTTTAGCGTATTCAAAATCGGCGTAGCCTGTCAGTAATAAACTGCGGATATGCGGCCAACGCTCGTTTACTTCAACAATCAGCTCTAATCCCGTCATGCCTGGCATACGTATATCGGTAACCAGAATATCAATATCGAACGCTTCCAGCACATCTATAGCTGCCAAGGCAGAAGCTACTTGATGTACCCTCTCAATTCCCAATGTCTCCCACGGTATGGTAGCCGTCAGGCTTTCCGTAACATAGCTCTCATCATCCACTAATAATATCTGAACCATCGGTATCCTCCAATTTAACTATATCTTGACTTGACGAAGAATGGATCAAGTCGTCTTGCTGACCCTCTTCCATTGACAGTGGCCATTTTAAAATCACTCTCAATCCTCCTAACGGAGACAACGAGAAATCCAGCCCAGCGCCTTCACCAAAATGTAATCGCATTCGTTGATGCACATTCCATAAGCCATAGCCGCTTTTTTCTTCTACAGGCTTCTCCAGTGCTAATATTAGGGACGTTATCCCCTCCTCGCTCAAACCGAGTCCGTTATCATCTACAATCAAGTACATGGATGAGCCAACACACTCCGTCTTAATACGGATAATTCCCTCCTCCGCCTGAGGTTCTATTCCGTGCAGCACCGCATTCTCCACCAAGGGCTGCAACACAAGCGGTGGAATCAGCAGACTATTGGCCTGTGAAGGAATATCTATAGTGAACGTTAATCGCGGCATACGCATCTGTTGAATTTTTAAATAATATTGCACAAACTCGACTTCATCCGATAAAGGAACCCGATCTCTTTCCTGTCTTGTCGTATAGCGATAATATTTGGACAAATTATGGGCCATGGCTACGACCGCCTCATGGTTGCGCAACTTTGCCATGCTCGTAATAAAGGAAAAACAATTATAAAAGAAATGAGGATTGATTTGAGACTGGAGCTGCTTTAGACGGGCTTCCTTCACATGCAGCTTCTCAACATAAACTTTCTCAAACAACTCCTGAATCTGTTCGACCATCAGGTTGAATTGACGTGACAGAAATGCAAATTCATGACTGCCCCTAGGGCTCAAACGAACAGCATAGTCTCCATCCTTTAATCTCCGAAATGCCCGCACAAGCTGGAGAATCGGAACTTGTACCTGTGAGTGGAGGAGATACGCACCAATGATCCCTACCAATAGCGAGCCAGCAACAGTTATATAAAACAGTCGGTTAGACGAGTAAATCGGAGACATCATATCGGACAAAGGCATGTAGTCAATCAAATACCAACCGGTCGTTTGCGAACGAACGGCGTGAACCAGGTAACTTTCGTCTCCCATTTTCACGGTTAGATTATCAACTTCATGCAGTCCCAATTTCTCAAGTTTTGTAATGAGCTGACCCGATAGTTCTTCATTTGCAGAGCGGTTATAAATCACGCCTACGCCTTTTTTATAATAAAAAGGCTCCTTTCGCCCATCGCCCTTAAAGCGGTCAAGCATATCCTGAATATTGCTGCTGTCGAATTCTACTTTAATAATCGTGTTAGCGGTTTCCGGATTAGCTAGAGAGGAAAACGGGGATAATGTATACAATGAAAATATAAACTGATCTTTCCCGTACACTCTTTTTTTAGATACCTGCCAGCCGTTTGTAATCGATTGGTTTAATGCCTTCTGGTCATAAAAACCAGCTCCATTCTCCGATACAACTCGTCCAAGCGAAGGGGAATATATACTCAAGCCTGTTCTCCAATTAGAAGAGCTTTCCTGCAGCCCAAGCTTGGTTTGAATCCGCTTGACAAGGTTAATTCCATCCAGGTTGAGAGTCTTGTCCTTCAAAAAGATCGCTTGAAAACTGGCTACATCGGGATCATGAATCAGCAAATGCGGCCAGGAGGAAATCATCTCAATATTCGTATTCACCTGGTTTTGAAAAAAGGTCAGCTGATTATAATTAGATTGATTCAGTTCTTCACGCAGTACGTCAGTCGTTGTCTGATTAGAGTAGATATACAAGATCAGCACAGGTATCAGCAACACGATCACAATGGACACGATCTTAGTATAAAAATTAAATTTAAACATAAATTTCACACATCCTTTGCACAAGAAACAGGCATACTTAAAAGGTATGCCAGAGCCCTAACCTTTGTTGCCGCCATTACATACTATACATTATTAAGGGTTGGCGGTGATAATATGTTTGATTCCAAGCAAATGGAATGGATAAATCAACTATCCGCTGAAGATCTGGCCATTCTAGCTGCCGGCTTCACTACATTAGGTGATTTTTTTGATTTTCTGGCGCTGATTAAAGCCAAGCAGGAACCACCTAAGGATAAAAAAAGTAAAAGTAGTAGATAAAACTACTTAACAACGAATTTTACACGAGTCCCATCCTCATACTGATCCAATTGGTGACTGACCCATGATCCTGCCCCACGATTATCTTTAGGAGCTATGTATTTGACATTTGCATCCTTACCCCCTTCTGAACACATAGCCATCGGCCATTCATCACGATCGAACCCTTTACGAGTGGGAACACCCGCAAGTGAATGCTTACGATTTTGCTCGGCTCCTTCACGGTCAATTGTGCATACTGGTGATTTTCCCGCCTGAATGGCTTCCTTAATATGCTGTGCCGTTTCAGGATAACGACCTGACGGAAATTGCAGCGTTACCTGAGCTGACGATGGCGGGTTCTCTCCTGTTATTTTCGTAAGAAGATTGTCTCCTTCCAACCAATACGCGCTCACAGCTAGAACCACTAACACTATAAAACTTAGCAACTTTTTCTTCAATTTACTCTTCCTTTCAAACTATTCCAGTAAATGACCTTCAGCTAAGGCCATCCCCAGACTTTATTTTTTGTAACCCCTTACTGACTATAAAAAAAGGTTGAATCTCCGACGACAAATAGTATAGAGAGGAGGTTGGACGAATGAACGATGAAATCAAACTGGCTGTAAGCCAAATGCAAGCTGTTGTAATCCGGTTACTGAATGGTAATACCGTAATTGGCTGGCCTAAGCTCCTATCTAATCAGGAAACTCAGCAATTTAAGCTCTACGATGACGAACACGTATATACGATTTCCGTTAATGACGTGGATACAGTCGCAAGAGTTATTGTATAGGATACAGGTAGTAACTTAATGAGTCATCCAGCGGACAAGCCCAAACAAGGCGCACCACAGGAGAAGACTGATCAGAATTCCCCAAAATAAACCTTTAAAAAGCTTCATACCATACTGACAACCTTTCCGACTGGACTTTTTCCTCATTATAGCATGTCAGAAAGATAGCTGTCGCAGCTTGCTCTTACATTGTCTTTGTACCATATATTTTAAATTTTGAAATCATGATACCAAGAAAAAAATTGCGAAATTCCGGAATCAGGCCTGATCACCAATGAAAATGCAATCATGACATAATAAAAGTCACAATTTAACCGAAATTTAATGAAATTTTTCCGAAAATGATGTATAATTATTGACATAATAAAACGCACGAGGTGATCATCATGGCATTATTAAATAGAGTGAAGGAATTAAAATTACAGCTCCCTAACGAGCATCATAGCATTTCACAATACGTGGAGCATGCATTGCATTCGATTGACAGTTTTGTAGAGCAACATCGTCAATTTGTAGCTGCTCAAGCTTTATATGGTGAAAAAATCAATGGTACGGAAGAAAGACTATTTCGCGATACAATCGCTGAGATTAAAGCTCAACTGGTAGCTACTTTGGAGAAAACAGTTGAAGATTTCGCGCACAAAGGCGATAAGCACTGGAAAAACCATTATCAGGACGGCGTAGAATAAACTGCAAATAACCCCCGGTCTTCGGACCGGGGGTTATTTGTTGGTATAGACCGAATATGGCTATATACGTAGACTATTTTAACACTTTGGCAGATGTCGTTACGTTCTTACCACCATAGGCTACTTTAATACTGGAGCTTCCGCTATCCAAGGCCTTTACCTGACCAGCTGTAACCTGTACGATCGACGGTTTGGAGGATGTCCATACCGCTGAATTGGTCACATTCGCAGTCGCGCCTGAATCATAAACTGCACTCACACTAAGCACTTGTGATGAGCCTTTAGGCAACTTCAGGTTTTTATTGCTCAATACCAGCTTGAGCAGCTTAGGTGTAACCTTAATCTCCACGTTAAAGGACTTATCCTGGTACGTGCCCGTAATGGTTGCTGTTCCAATTCCAACAGCTTTAATGGAAGACCCTTTTACGACCACTACAGAAGCATTCGATGTTGTCCATTTCACTTTACTGCTCAGCGTAACTTTTTTGCCATCCGTATAATTACCGACGACTTTGATGGACTTACTTCCCTTCAAATTCATTTCAGCACTCGAAAAGCTCGGTGTCAGTGTAGAAATGGCTCCCTCCACAATGACAGGCACCTTCACGTATTTATTCATATACACCGCTTTAATTCCCGAGTTGCCGCCACTCACCGCTTTTATTTTTCCATTTCCTACTGTAACTGCAGCTGTTGTAGCTACCCAGCTTACCTGGTTCGTAACATCCACTGTTCCGCCACCAGCCATTTGTGCCTTTACGGTCGGAATACTCGTTTCTTGGCCTGCAACCAATACATATTTTTTCTCAGAAGCCGTCAGCTTGAGAACTTTATATTGTACGGTCACTGGAATGTCCAGTTTGAGCGCACCTACTGTCGCTGTCAATGTTGCACTACCTGGGTTGACTGCCACCAGCTTACCATTTGCAATCTTGACTGCACTTTCACTGCTTAAGCTCCATTTCACATCAGATTGAACTGCTTTTTTAGCCCCATTGACCAAATAAGCAGATATACTCG
>NZ_JCAJRU010000163.1:0-11795 GCF_059447605.1 Paenibacillus sp. N119s
GGTAATCGGCTTCAGGTGGAGTATGTAATGGATGAGGTTTCCGTGCGTATTCCAAGCCTAATCATCCAGCCCTTGGTTGAAAATGCGATTAACCATGGAATTCTCAAGAAAAAGGGGCCGGGTACAGTAACCATTTCTGTAAAGGACCGTGGCGAAAAAGTGCGTATTTCTGTAGCTGATACCGGGGTGGGTATACGGGACGATGTGGTGGATAACCTTTATCATGATCAGGTTCCGGCTAAACAGATCGGCTTGTACAATGTGCACAGAAGGCTCAAGCTGATGTATGGTGAAGGAGTCATTATTCTTAAACATGATCCGGGCACCGAAGTTTATTTTGACATACCAAAGGAGAAGTCATGAAGGCCATAATTGTAGAAGACGAGCTTCCGGCGCGTGAAGAGCTGGAGTATCTTATTCAGACGCATAGCAGCATTGAGGTGACCGACAGTTTTGAGGATGGATTGGATGTGTTCCGGTTTCTGCAAGATCAGGAGACGGACGCGATTTTTCTGGACATTAACATTCCTTCGTTGGACGGGATGCTGTTGGCGCAGAACATTAGCAAATTTGTCAAAAAGCCCTATATTATTTTTACGACTGCCTATAAAGAACATGCGGCGCAGGCCTTTGAACTGGAGGCATTTGACTATATTCTCAAACCCTATGATGAAAAACGGATCGCATCGATGTTACGTAAGCTGGAAAATGCTTATGAACAGCGGAACGCTCAAATACAGGAGCCTGTCCAGGCTGGGCAAACTCGCGTGGCTGAAACCAACACCGTTGCTGCTCCGGGACGTATTAATTTGCTGAAAAATGACAAAATTATCGTAACGGATGCGAACGATATTTACTATGCGTGTGCGCAGGAAAAGGTAACTCATGTCTTTACAAGGCACGAAGAATATACGATGCCGATGAGCATTTCGGAATTTCATGCCCGGCTGCCGCAGCAGGATTTTTTTCGCTGTCACCGATCTTACACGGTGAATCTGTCGCAGATCCGTGAAATTGTACCTTGGTTCAATCATACGTATCTCCTGCGCTTGCGTGGACTAGAAGCTGAAATTCCGGTAAGCCGTAGTAAGGCCAAGGAATTTCGGCAAATTATGCGACTTTAAAGGCATTTCATTCCGCAATAGGTGCATTTCATTCCTCAAATGATTTCTGGCTGACATACAGGGTTATAATAACCCGTGTAGAGAGAATCCATGATAATTGATGCTGTAGAGCCGGAATGAAAAGAGGAGATTATAATGAAATCAAACAGCGGAAATCGCCTGCTGGTCGTGCTTGGAACAATTATTGTTCAGATGGGGTTAGGTACCATTTATACATGGAGTTTATTTAATCAACCGTTAGTGGACCGCTTTGGCTGGAACCTCAGTTCAGTCGCTATTACATTTTCAATTACCAGCTTTGCCCTAGCGTTTGCTACGTTATTCGCAGGCAAGCTACAGGATAAATGGGGACTTCGTCGTCTGATTTTGTGTGCAGGTATGGTGCTAGGGGCAGGGCTCATGCTCAGTTCACAGGTAACTTCGTTATCCCTGCTTTACATTTTGGCAGGTATTGTCGTAGGTTTTGCGGATGGAACGGCATATATTACATCACTATCGAATTTGATTAAATGGTTTCCTGAGAAAAAAGGACTTATTTCCGGTATTTCAGTTGGGGCCTACGGAACAGGCAGTCTGGTATTCAAATATATTAACGGGTCGCTGATTCAGTCCGTTGGCGTATCGCAAGCGTTTTTGTATTGGGGAATCATCGTGTTGATCATGATCGTCGGTGGTTCTTTCCTGGTGAAAGAAGCAGTAGTTCTGAATAAACCTTCGGTACAAGATGGAGCTGTACAGCGGGACTACACCGTTAAAGAAATGCTGCGCACCAAGCAGGCCTACCTGCTGTTCGTCATGTTCTTTACCGCTTGTATGAGTGGCCTCTACTTGATTGGAGTGGTCAAAGATATCGGCGTACGGATGGCCGGCTTAGATGTAGCCACAGCTGCTAATGCAGTCGCCATGGTCGCTATTTTCAATACGGCGGGTCGGATTATTTTGGGTGCGCTATCCGATAAGGTAGGTCGTCTGAAAGTGGTAGCAGGTGCACTTTTAACAACGGCAATTGCAGTTACAGTACTGAGTCTGGTACCGCTGAATTTTGGCTTGTTCTTTGCCTGTGTAGCAGGAATTGCTTTTTGCTTTGGCGGCAACATTACAGTCTTTCCTGCCATTGTAGCTGACTTCTTCGGACTGAAGAACCAAAGCAAAAACTATGGGATTGTGTATCAGGGCTTTGGTCTTGGTGCGCTGGCGGGATCATGTATCGCAGCCTTGCTCGGCGGATTCATCCCGACCTTTACCACGATTGCTGTGCTGTGTGTCGTATCGTTCCTGATTGCCCTCACCATTCGCACTCCCGAACAAGGTAAAGGCAAACTGCGCAGCGAACGGAAGAAAAATACCAACGGTGTGCGCAGTATGAAGCCAGGTACAAAATTAGGTTAAATGATTTGAGAAAATAGGACCAGATAAGAGCCAAAAGGCCTGTCATCATTTCTCTAAGGGAGATTATGGCAGGTTATTTGTTTTTCGTATAACTTAATTTACGGTATAATAAAAAGACGTGTAATAAGCCGATATATACAAAAGACATAAGCTAAGAACCTGACAGGAGGACGAGTCATGATCGTGGATACAAGCGGGAATCTGCTTGCCCGCAATACGAAGCTGCGAAATACATATCAAATTCGAAGCGCCTTGTCCCGCAGTGAGCTGGCCATCGTGTATACGGCAAGGCTGTTGGATAATCGAGAAAAAGTCATTGTAAAGGAATTTTTTCCGAATGCGCTGGCTTTGCGGGGGCTGGATCGAAAAACGGTCACTTGCAGCGCTTCGATGCAATCCAAATATGTGGAGTTTATGCATTATTTTTTGCGTGAAGGGCAGATGTTAAAGGAATTAAATCACCCGGGGGTTGTCGGTTACATAGATCATTTTGAGGAAAATGGAACTGCCTATCTGGTCATGGAATACTGTGCAGGCAAGACGCTGGACCGAATGATGAAAGAAGAGGCGGTGCCTACGTCTGATCCTGTTTTTTTATACCAAACGCTGCTGCCTTTAATCGATGCCCTGGAGTATATTCACAGCAAAGGAATTATTCATCGGGATATTAAGCCAGGCAATATTATGATTGGGGACAATGGCAACATCAAGCTGATTGATTTTGGCTCTGCTGTACATTTTGAAGGCAAGGAGCATCCAATCTTCACCACGGCAGGCTATTCTCCGCTGGAATTTTACTCTAACCGTTCACGGCAGGGACCAGTGTCGGATATTTATAGCTTGGCCGCCACGCTGTATTATTGCCAAAAAGGATCGCCTCCACCGGATGTGCCTGGCAGATTATTTGCAGACCGGACCGAACGGATTCGGATCGAAAATGCAGGAATTTCATTACTGCCGTATGTCATTCGGCGCGGTCTGGAAGTACAGGCTACCAAGCGTTGCCGCTCACTTCGATGGTTTAAAGCCGCCCTACGTGCGGAATATTGGATAAAAAAAGGGAAGCGCCCACCTCTTACGGTTCGTTAATCGTAAGAGACGGTGCTTCTCTTTTTTTCGGATGGACGTTATCCTGTCGGAGCTTGAATATGGTCGGTGTAGACTGAAGTATTCGGCTTAATTGCTTTGTAGCGCAGCTCAATTTCAGTGACGCCGTCCTCAAACGTGATGTACAGCTTATCACCATATGTCATGACCGCTTTTTTGTTGCGGGTCAATCTGACTTTTCCATGCTGCAGGGCGCAGCGTGTATCATGCTTCACGATCAGAGCCCCTTTTTTACCTGCGGAGAACAGGATACGTTCCGCTTCTGGCAACGGTTCGTGAACGTCAAGGGTACGGAACAACTCCTGCAAGCTGACCTTACGGCCCGGAAAGGAGGTGAGCGGCCAAGATTTTACCGGAATCTCCTGTCCACTTGCTGTAGCGAGAAAATATCCTTCGATTCTCCCGGCAAACTGCGGCTTCGGACGCAAGTACCAATACAGAAGAGCGGCGATCACAATACTGATAGCTATCGTCCATTTAATGGCCGTATACCGCGATTGGACAGATACGGTCAGTATAGCGCTGCTGGACGCTCCTTCCGGGTCTGTAGCGGTGATCTTTAGCTTCGTGTCACCAGTGTGAAGCTCGGATAGCAGCAGGTCATTACCGTTAATCTCAGCATGAATCGCATCCCCGGAGGCTTCTGAATCGAGTTTATAGCTCAGCTTGTCGTGATTGGGATCAACAATAAAATCCGATAAGCTTCGACGGGAATCACCGTCTTCTTTTACCAGGCGAATCGACAGTTCTTTTAAGACCTGTGGTGCTGCATTGGCTGCGTGAACCTTATGTACAGTTCCCTTACGGTACCACTGCGGACTATCTAGGGATAGCTGCCATGTATAATCACCGGTTTGTGGGAACGCATATTCGGTATGAAAGGCTCCTGACTTATAGGTCATAAGCACCTTTTTAGCTGTACCTCCCTTTACAGGGGTAACTATAAGATGGGCTTGGAGAGATGTATAAACAGCTTCATCTGTAAGCTTTTGCCCATCCGGTAACAGGAGCTGAGCTTGAAATGGTGTCGCTTGTCCTTTCAGCAATGGTATAGGCTTGTCGCCATGAGTTGCTGTTGCTTGCGCTCCCCCCATAGTAGCTTCAGCTTCCAGGCGATAGCTGCCAAGTAAATTGATTTTAACTAGATCCCCGCGAATGCCCCGCAATTTCAGCTTCACCTTACCTGACTGTGGATGCTCAATTTTCAAAATCGCATATCGGCTCGACTTGTACCTGCGGACATTTTCTGAATTGGAGTAGAGCTGGGTTTCCAGAAGGGGATGCTCCGACAAAAGCACCAGGTTGGCTTCCTCCATACTAGAATCCGGTAGAGTCACCGTTAGCTCTTGCATCTCGCCAGTAGTCGTAATTGCAGCAACGGGAACGAGCTTGGAGCGAATTTGACTGGCAAAAATCCGGTTCAGAATTTCCGGCAGATCCTCGGCGCTGCTTGTAATAAAAGAAGCTCCTCCCGTCTGAGAAGCGATCCGTTCGAGTTCTTGCCGGTTCACTGTGCCGTCATGGTTCAGACCAATCGTATACACCGGGTATCCCTTGGTCTGTGCAGATTTGATGACAGAGGATACATCGTTATTGGAGTCACCTTTGGAACGAGCACCCGAAGAGGCACCAAAATCAGTTTCTCCATCTGATAATAAGATCATAAAAGGCTGACGCCCCTGGGATGCTCCTGCGGCTAGCAGTTCCGAACCTTTACGCAATCCAAGTCCCAAATCTGTATAGCCAGAACGGTGAAGGGTTCTGATTTCCTGCTGGATCTGAGATTTTTGCGCCGCCACGCCAATCGAGGTTAGTGGCTTGGAGGCGACAATGTGGTGATTGTAAGCAACGAATCCCACACGTGTACGGTCTGCATCACTCAAGTCCATAAACATACTGATGACTTCGGCAGCAATCCCCTCAGGATCGGTATCCCGCATGGAATAACTGGTATCCAATACAAACACCGCATCATAACCCTCGACCGGGACTGCTCCTGAAGATGCTGCACCAGCCTGATTTACAGGGCAAATGCCCCCATTTAAGCCAATTTGAAAAAATAGTACAAAAGTCATAAAAGTGATGATTCCAAGTTTCCTTATTCTGAACATATGCTCCTCCTTCAGCGAGGCCGATACGGGTGTGTCAACTCTCCCAATCCTTGGGATATAAGGGATAAAGGACCGAAATAGCTGAAAAACCTCACATTAGCCATGAATTTGATACTTTTACGCCTCTCAGAAATATCCAATGAACTTCTATCGGTCATTGGATTCCATTTGTGAATATTTCCCTGAAGAAACAGGTCTAACATATCATAAAAGTTACGTATGTACGCATAAAATGAGTCAAAATGCCCTGTTTCAATCTGGGACTACAGAAATTGACAAAACTGAAGGGTGCTTTGTATGATAGCTTTCGTATCAACGGCAAAAATTGGGATTGAAGTTAGGAATACGAAATCATAAATTTGAAATTTCTGTGTTATCTGACTTTTGATTTTGAAATGATATCTCGTTTATATGCCTGCCGTTAAAAGCCGAATGACACTTCGGAACGATTTTTGAGGTTACATGCCTGTACCGTAAATGTGGTATAAGCTCAATCCTTTGACGAATTTAAATGTTAAGTAGGGGGGAGGAGGCAAAAGAACTAAAAATGGGTATTCGTCTGTTTCAAATTGGACATTCCATGTCCGTATCTGGAGCAATGGACCTATAACTCATACTTTATTCATTTGCCGACAGCGATGGAAATCATTTATCAAACCAACCGGACTATGCTTTTTGAAGAGATTAACCCGGAAAAGCTGGACCTGATCACCATTGTAGGTGATGTGAAGGGTATCGACAGCTTGAGTGATGAGAAGATCAAGGAAATTAATCAGCACCTTCTGGTGCGCAGCTTTGATGAATTTTTGGATAAGTTTTCACCGACCGTGTATTCGTTTTTTAACGCGGCCAATCAAAAAGTTGTCTACACCCTTAAAAAGCCTGAGGGGATTGATGAGGACAGCATTTCAGAGATTCGTATAAACCAAAGTAATGATTTTCTGAAAATGTTGTTTACGCTCATCGATACCAAACGCAGTCAGGGAATTACCAATGTAGATTTCAAATTTGAAAATCTGCTGGATATGATCTCACCGAAAAAGGTTATGGACGATATTCGTCAAGTCCGCAAAGAAATTCACTATATGTACGGTGAATACGACAAGCTGGATGATGGTGATCCAAAGAAACTCGACATGGGTGACAAGCTGAATGCCATGTTCGAGGAAGCCAGCCAGAACTATAACAACGTCATGGCTATGCTGCCACTGGCCATTGAGGACATCAAAACCCGACTTCTGCTCGGGGGCGCTCAAGAGGAAAATGCGGGTGAGTTGATCCAGGTGGGTATGCTCTCCATTGGGGAAAGCGGCGAACTGAAAATTATTGAAGCGCCGAAGAGCGAAAGTACTGAGCTGATGCTGTTGGATGAGAACAGCACTGGTGATCTCTCGCAAGTATTCGAAGAAGATTACAACTCTATCACAGATACGCCTTCTGATTATGTGAAGGACTTGGTGGTTCGCACGTTTGTGCCACTTCCAGCTGTTCAGACCAAGGTTGACACAGCGGTTGAAGTTCAGAACTACAACACGTATCTGGAGTTCTATAAAAATGCCAAGGATGATTTCGTGAAGGCGGTTAAGCCGCTGGTAGAAAAAATCCTCGGTGTCAAAATGTTCTTCGACCAATATGCGACGAAGAGCAAAGGAATGCTGCCAACAATGCTGGTGGCGAATAACAAGCTGGACATGCTGGTGAAAAGCAGCAATATCCCGCGCTTGGAAACCTACCTGAACACGGTAAATGCCAAAAATGAATTCAGCGACACCATTTGGTTCGGGATCGTTCCATCAATTGAGCTGGAAGCAGCTGGTAAGGTGAAGGTGTCTCGTGAACGCTTTAAGGGCAACGAGAAGGTCGTGAAGCAAGGCGGAAATTCAATGGAATCGCTCTCGATGCTGCTGCAAGTCGTGAAGGATTACAAAATTCAAATGTTCTTTAACTTTGAATCCGGTGAAGAGACGACCTTCAACAGCATGGCGACAGCAGGCATCGACAAATATGTCGATAAATGTGCAAGCCTTGTACGCAGAGAATACAGCGAATTTGCGATTCCTTGTGTACCAAACTTTACGATTATTCCGAAGGATAAATCGGGTGTCATTATTGATAGCAAAATGCTACAGACCGAAGACGGTGTGCAGCTTTCCAAGGAGAAAGAAGATATTCTCAAGCTGTGGATCGAGGGCGTATATGTGGGCGCTGCCTACGTGGCCGCTGGCTTGGTCGCTGCCTATCAGTGTCCTGAATACCTGCGTGAAACGTTCAAGACGGTCAATAAAAACTTCCCTGGCGTACGCTTTGACATCGAAGCGGGAGACAACAGTCTGCGCACGGTAACAACGATGGCCAAGGAAATCACCGGCTTCACCAACACGATCAAGGATGCCATCAACCGTAAAAACTTTGGCTTTGTATTCTCATCCGAGAATGCACAGATTCAGGATAAGGATATCCGCCGGATTACCGTCTACAAGGCGAGAAGCATGGCGATGTCTGAGGATGGCTTTGACTCCATCTACAAGACGCTGGTCAGCACGTACATTGAGCGCATTTTGCGCTACCAAACAGGAGACTTCAAGCACGAGAATATCGTCCGCTTCTTCAGTAACAATCCGAGCAGCCAGAAGAGCAAGTGGCTGAGCAGCAGAGGATCTGTGAACTCGATCATTCAGGACGGAGACGATATGAGCTTCATTATTGATGAGAAAAGCAATATGTGTCATATCGATCTGGTCTTCAATGGCAATGTGAAGAACCTGGAAGTCATGATCACTAAGGGAACCAGTTCGGTCAAATCATGATCCGAACACTACGAAAGATGTTAGAGGCGTTTCTATCCAGGACCGCCTTTATACATAAATCGCGAAGAAGCTCTGCTTCTTCCGCCATTATATTACCTAATTTCAAGGAGGCAACACACATGGGATTCAGATTGAAAGTAGAAGGACAAGAAACAATCGAGCTGGGCTTGGATAACATCCAAACGGTTATTTATGACACCGATACACCGGACGATTCCAATGCGCGCTCCACTGACGTAGGCTCCACGTTGCGCATCAGCGGTAAAATCATCACAGCAGTAGACGGTGACAGCGCAGATGACACGCTGAAACTGGCTTTGTGGTCTCTGGTCCCTGCTGAAAAAGCAGACAGCTACCGTAAAGTAACACTGGAAGTTATCGCAGCGGATCAAGTGGTTCGTAAAATCTACTTCCCGAATGCGTTCGTTGTAGACTACAACGAGCACTTCGGCGACACAGAAGGTGTAGGTGCATTTACACTCTACATCAAACAAAAGAAAGACAAAACCGAGTTGGCTACTATCGACGGCGGTTATCCGGTTTAAGCTTAACGTCTTAACGTTAAGCGCAGCTTAAACACACACACTCACCCGGCACACAAGTGCAGGGTGGATAAATATTAAGAGGCCTACGGGTCTCTTAATATTTATTTTTTCGGAGAGGGGAACATCACACAATGACCAACTACTATGAGCTGCTCGGTGTCGGCCGGGATGCTTCGGAGGCAGAGATTAAGAAGGCTTATCGTAAACTGGCCAAACAGTATCATCCAGATACGAACCAGGGAAGCGAGGAAGCAACGCGCAAGTTCAAGCTGATTCACGAGGCTTACAATACCTTGCGTGACGAAGCATTGCGGCAGGCATACGATGCTGAGCTCATCCGAAAAGCAACGGGAACTAGCGGAGAACAGCAGGAGAGAGCGAGAGGGGCAGCACCTTCTGGCGGTACGCGCAAGACGACTAAAGGATTCAATCCGGCTGACATTGGCACTGATTTTGAGCAATTTTTCGGCTTTCATCCGAAAACCAAGGAGGGCTCACCAGGGAAGAAAACGAAAAAATCCGGTGATCCGACGGATACCTCGGCGATGTTCAACCAATTTTTTGGTATTCGTAAGAAGTGATGATTTCAGGATAGAAACGGGGGAAGCAAGCAGTGAAAAAGGCACAGAGCAGATGGGTTTTCATCATAGATGTTGCCATGTTCGGGCTGATGCTGGCGATCGCCTTTTATGTGTTTAATCGTACAGGCTACAGCGGTTTGAAGACCGTGGTCGCGATCGGTATTGGAATCAGCGTGCTTGTATACATACTGCGCAATCTGGTGTCCGTTGTACCTGTGCCCAAGCCCAAGACAGAGCGTAAACGGATTGCCAAGCTGGTGTTGATTGATGAAGAAGGTGAGTCCATTAAAGAATGGTATATCGAAGGCGAAACGTCGCTGTTAATCGGCAAAACAACATCGCGCTCTGAGGCGGATATTGATTTGGCAGGTACAGATTATGCTTCCTTGGTAAGTGTGGAGCATGCGGTACTCAACCGGGTAAACAGCGACTGGTTTGTGGAGGATGTGGATTCCGGCAATGGGACCGGGCTACGGTCTGCGAACGAAAGTGTCACCAAGAAGCTGGAAAGTGGCGAGCCTTACCGAATTTACTCAGGTGATTTGTTATATATTGCCAATACCAGACTGCTCGTTAAATAGATGAAGAAGTTGCGACATCCTTAGATCGCTGTGAAGACAATCATGACAATGGGGGAAGGAAACGACTATGAGTTTGACAAGATGCCCGAACGGACACATGTTCAGTACACGAAAGCACGGAAATACGTGTCCTTATTGCAATACAGTAGTAAATATAGCCGCACCCAAGAACGCCGAACCAGCAGCGAAAACAAATGTGGCAGGAGACGATGACAAAACCATGCCATATCTAGGCGAAACGGTGGGGATTCATCCGGTAACTGGATGGCTGGTATGCATCGAAGGTGCACAGGTGGGCCAGGACTATCGCATTATGGCGGAAAAAAACTTTATCGGGCGCGCTGAGGAAATGCATGTTCGTATTATCGGGGACAACACAATTTCCCGCAGAAATCATGCGGTCATTGTGTATGATCCGAAGAAACGCAACTTTTACTTGCTGCCAGGCGATTCGTCAGGCTTGGCGTATCACAATAATGAGGCGGTATATTCACCAGTGGAGCTGGCCGCTTATGACGTGATTCAGCTCGGGCGCAGCAAATTTATCTTTATTCCGCTGTGTGGTGCTCATTTTGAGTGGGATAACGAAAACTAGAACGGAAGTAGGCAATGGTGCAGGGAGGTAACGATATGCAGCCTTATTTTGTTGTATGTGGAACTGCGGTGCTATTCGCCGTTCTTCTCATCATCCGTATACGACTGACGCGAAGTTCTGGCAGCCGTACCATGAGTGGAATTGAAATCGGAAACGGTCAAACGATCGGGAGCCGGAGTGAACAGGATGATTATTTTTCCAGTATGACCACCCCTGTCGGTACGCTGGCTGTTGTCGCAGATGGGATCAGCGGGCTGGCCAATGGACGCATGTCCAGTACCTTGGCTGTGACGACTTTTACGAAGGCGTTTGCCAAGTTGGACGATGCAACGAATTTGAACAGATATTTTGCCGAGGCCGCAACTCAAAGCAATCGCGGCATTCTGCAAAATTTAAACGGGCAGGGCGGAGGAACGACGCTGGCGGCGGTCATTGTATGCGGCTATCAGCTGTATTACGGAGCGGTGGGCGACAGCCTGATTACCATTTACCGCAATGGTCATTTTCAGACAGTCAATTCCAAGCATACAGCGGAAACACTGCTGGAGGAGCGAGTGCTTGCTGGACAAATGACTTCGGAGGAGGCCAAAACGAGTCCTGTACGGAATCAGCTGGTCAACTACTTGGGCTATGAAGGCTTTGAGAGCATGGAACTAGGGACTGCACCCATTCGTCTGTATTCCGGTGATCATGTGCTGCTGTGTAGTGACGGTATTCAGGAGGCGCTAACGGAGATTGAAATGGAAGAGATCATGCGCAGGGGTGGCACACCGCAGGAAGCGGCGGATGCCATGATCGACGCTATTAATGATAAAGGCTATAAAAGTCAGGATAATGCGACAGTACTTATTTTGGCGATAGGATGAAACAAGAAAGACGGGGATAGCGATGCGCAAGGACAACAGCGATTTTAGTACCGCCTTTGTGTCGGAAGCGGGCTCTTACATAGACAACC
>NZ_JCAJRU010000164.1:0-11777 GCF_059447605.1 Paenibacillus sp. N119s
AACAAAACTACAGAAATGCCATCACGAATAAAGACCTGGAGGCACATTTTCACGTACATCAAAACTATCTTGCCAGATGCATGAAGACCACCTTCCAACGCACGCCGCTAGAGTATTTAATGGACTACCGCCTGGATCAGGGACGCAGTCTTTTGCTGCAAACCGACTGGTCCATCCAACAAATAACAGAGGAAACGGGATTCTCCCAGGCCAGTTATTTTTCTAAGTGTTTCAAGGAAAGGTTTGGGATGTCACCGAAGAATTACAGACAACAATACTGGAAACCAGCCAACTGAATATTTACGTCGCTTTTACATTTTGATGGTTTTATATTGATAGTGTCGCTTTATACTGAGTCGGTTATATCATTTTTACTTTGGAAAAGGGGTATACATATGAAGGCAACTAAAATTGCACTATTAACCATGTTGACCGGGATCCTAGTATCACCTGCAATACCCCATGTGGCAGTAGCTCAGCCCACGGGGTACGAATCCCTTCGTACACAAGCAGATAAATTAGGGGCAAAAATTACGTGGGACAGTGATGACCATTCAGTGTTGATCAAGCTGAAAAATGGCATTGTTGGAACCTTTACCGTCGGTGAAAAGCAATATCGTCTAGCTGGTCAAACCGGAAAAGCAGACCGGGAGATCAAGATGATCAATGGGAATGTATATCTTCCTACAAAAGTGATTACTGCACTTGAAGCAGAAAACAGAAAATATGCAGATCCCAAGGATGCCGTTCCCACCTATAAAGTGCTTCCCTCTGTCGAGACAGAAGCCGTGGAGGATGGAGAAGATGCAGCTGACGACCCTGCGATCTGGCTCAATCCGGTTGATCCGGGTAAAAGCAGAATTTTAGCTACCAATAAAGGCGGCGGAATTTTAGTCTACGATCTGGATGGTAAGCAGCTGCAGAACATGAAAGTCGGAAAAATGAACAACGTGGATCTTCGTTACGGTTTCACATTAGGCGGTAAAAAAGTCGATATCGCAGGCGCAACCAATCGCACCAACAACACGATCGATATCTTTGCCATTGACGGTGTATCAGGAACATTAACTAACGTGGTTGACAAACCTATTAAAGCAACCATGAAAGAAGTATACGGATTTAGCTTGTACCATAGCCTCAAGACAGATAAGTTTTATGCGCTCGCTTTGGGCAAAGAGGGTGAATTTGAGCAATATGAGCTGACGGACAATGGAAACGGCAAAATTGCTGGCAAGCTTGTCCGTCAGTTTAAGCTGGCTACGCAATCTGAGGGCATGGTTGCTGATGATGAATATGGTACGCTCTATATTGCTGAAGAGGATTATGCCATTTGGAAATATAGTGCCGAGCCAGACGGTTCATCCAATCCGCTGCGACGTGTTGATATTGCAGATGGACGTAGACTTCACGATGACATAGAGGGACTCACATTGTATTACGGCAAAGACGGCAAGGGGTACCTCATGGCCTCCAGCCAAGGCAACAGTAGTTACGCCATCTATGAACGACAAGGCGACAATGCATATATAAGCAACTTCACAATCGGTGATAGCCCTACCGTAGATGGTACGTCTGTCACAGACGGTATTGATGTTCTTGGCTACGGATTAGGCAAGAACTTCCCTCATGGCATCTTCGTTGCACAAGATGACGAAAACCTCGAAAACGGCAAGAAGTTAAATCAGAACTTTAAAATGGTGCCTTGGGAGCGAATTGCCACAGGTGCGCCTACCCCGCTAACGATGGACGATGGCATCAATCCGCGTGAATTGGTAAACAGAAGCAGCAAGTAATGCCCGTCGGGAAAAGCGAATTAACAACGCTCTGACTTGATCCATAGAAAAAACCCGCTCAGTGAGCGGGTTTTAACTTTTCATATGAATATATCCAGTGTGAGAAAAACGCAAAACTCATCGCCTGACTTCTTAGGGGTACTACGCCTTTAGATCCAGTACCAGTACATTTACCGAGTTAGCTGGTAATTGTAAGAGGACAGAATTTGTATGCAGCGTAACCTGCTGTTCAGTAGGCACTATCTTTTCATCATTTTTCTTATTCACGTTGGGTACATGAACCAGCGAGGAATCGCCAGTTAATGTAATCAGCTTGGCGATCGACTCGACACTCATGTCTTCCAGATTCAGCTGCGTCGCCTTATCTACGTTGTCGGCATTCACAAGTTTTACATATACATGTTCAGCATCTTGGGTCACCGAATGGAACACGTCTCTGTTATAAGCCTCCAGCTTGTAATCCAGCACTTTGCTGGTGGTTTTGCCGTCCGTGTATGAGCAGATCAGGTTATTACCCGTTTCTCCCCCATAGTTCACCGTAATGGTGTAGTCGGTGTTGTCGGACAGCTCTTCATAGCTCGCCGCTCTCAGGTTGCCCGCCGCAGTACTGGAAGAGTAATCACCCATCGTATAGCCTTCTATCCCTTGCTTGTAAACCTTCACGCCAGTAGCATTGCCGCCATAGCCAATCGCGTATTCGATGACGTTCTTTTTCTCAGCGGTAATATCCGTGAGGCCTGCGCCCACATAAAAACCGTCCGTGCCGGAAAGGCGGGAAGCAATCACCTCTACCTTATAGTTGTTCCAGCTGTCGTTCAAGATGTACAGACCATTCAAACCGCTATCCTGGGCTTTGAGGACAAGCCCCTTGCCTTCCTCCACCGTAGATCCCACGGAACCGGGAATAACTTGCCAGGCTGGATTCAATTCCTTGGTAAAATCCTGATCCAGCAGCACACTGCCGTCCTTGTTGGAGGTAACAGTCACGCGTTTAACCACAATCTCGGCGTTGCCTGTCGCGATTTCGATTCCACCCTGAGGAATGAGGTCGATCGGCTTGCCGTTTTTGTAAGTAGAGAACGAAGTGGCCAATACTTTATTGCCCAAATACTGGGCATACATTTGCTGCACATAATAGTTTGGTGTAAACCACACGGTTTCGTCATCAAACCAGATACAATCCGGTGTCCATCTGTAAGTTCCGTCCGTCAGGACTTTGTTAAACAGCGGCGCATAGGCAGCCAGCCGGACGACATCGGCATTATTTTCGAAGCCCGTCATCACCGCTGCTTCTGCGACTGCGCCTGCCAATGTATTTTTATCCGTTGAAGCATACTCCCCAACGAAAACCTTCGACGTTTCTTTACAGTTGATACTGCCATCCGCGTTATAAGCCCGATAGTAGTAATTATAGCGGTCCACATTATTCAACAGGTACTCATTAGAACGGTAATAGTGTTCATCGGCAATGGTGTCCATATAGTCTGTTTGCTTTTCATACCAGGTTACAGTCTCTTCCATCACCTGGTTACCATCTGCAAAAACAACCTTGGCTGAACCCTTCAGATTACCGCTCAGGAACTTCCAGCCCTGCTGGTAGGCATCATCGTCTGCTTGAGCGCCAACCGTAGAGATGATATGCAGCTCATGTCCCGGATAGTTTTTCTCCATGTACTCATCAATTGATGTCTTGAACACTTCAAAGTTGGCGAAGAACTCTGTGCCCCAGTTTTCATTCCCCACGCCCAGATAACGCAGATCGAACGGTGCTGCATGGCCCATTTTTTTACGCATGGCAGCCCATTCATTATGTTCAAAATCGACGCTGATCGCAAAGTCGATCAGATCCGTAAAATTCTTAATGTAGTATTCTCTCAATGCACCTCCAGCCGGATGAGCATAATCCGAGCGGGCTTGGCAAAGCACGCCGCAGGCCATAACCGGAAGCGGAGCTGCATTGAGGTCCTCTGCTAACTGGAAATATTCCATATAACCAAGACCCATGGTCATCATATAGCCCCATACATTAAAGTTTTCCTTGCGCAGCTCGATATCCCCAATGGATTCCTTCCAGTCGTATACATTTTCCCATATAAACGATCCTTCGGATATACAACCACCTGGAAAACGCAAAAACTTCGGATGCATACCGACCAATGCGTTCACCAGATCTTTTCTCAATCGGTAGTTAGGGTTGCCCTGATAGTTAGCGTGTGCTGATGGGGATTGCTCTTCCTCGCCTGCCCCCCATACATCTTGTGGGAATAAGGAGACCATATCAATGGAAATGTCCCCTTCAAATGTAAGTGTCAGCTGTCCCAGCACCGTAGCTGTACCTGTCAGCACCAGCTTGGACTCCACACCATACTTTTTCCACGTGTTGCCACCCTCTACTTGTATGGTTACCGAATCACTGATGTCCTTTTCCTTCGAGTCTTGAAGTTGCAGTGTGATGATGCCCGCCGATTCGGCCTTGGCCCAGATGGTGAACTCATACTTGGCGCCCTCCTGGATGGACATGGAACAATTCTGGTTAGAATCAGAAAAGCCTTTGTTCCGAATCGTTGCCCCATCCGCTACCGTCACATAATAGGAGTTCACATCCTTGTCTTTTGCGCCCAAAAACTCATTTAATCCACCGCTATGTTGTGGAGTCATCTTGTCCGTATCACCAGACCAGGCGAACAGTGGATTGCGGTTCCGTCCTGTAGAGCAGCCGCATTCACCTGAAGCATGGGAATACGTATCATATTCGAAGGATTCAAAAGAACGATTTTGCACAAGTTCTGCATAAATCCCGCCATCTGCCGCATTATTGATATCTTCGTAGAACAAGCCGTGCATCACTTCGCTGACATCCACAACTTCCTTATTCCCATGAATGGTCAGCGTGTATGGAGGCAGTTGTTCCGGGAGAACGGATACTTCAAAGCTTTCTTCAATCCGGCTTGAACCTCTGGTCAAGAGAGCCGTAACAGTAACCCCCTGTGCGGAAGTAATCGCCTGTACCTGTCCATGGTCAGAGAGTATGCTAGGCTGGCTGGATTTCCAGGTCACTTCCACTCTTCCACCCATCAGAACCGTTGGCAGAGATATGTCTTTGGTGATAATTGTCGTCGGAAATGATAAATACTTATCGCGGGCAAGCTTCACGATCTCCACATCTGTCAATGAATCGCACATGACCTCAATGACTTCATCCGCCGTCAAGCCTGCTTTATAAATTCGGAAGTCCGAAACCAAACCGGCAAAGTCTACATCCGCTGCATGTTGGGAACGTCCGATAAAATTGTTGCTATAGTTGGTCGAATCTGCAAACGTTTCGAACCACTTGCGCAGCTTGGCATAGTTACCACTGGAGGTTTGGCTGATGGAACCGTCTGCTGCCACTTCACCATTGACATATACGACCGGACCTGCACTGCTTAATGTACCGCCTTTTGTGCCGATTACAGACAGAGCGATGTGCATCCACTCATCCCTGACAAAGCCTCTTCCCGGGTCTACGGACAAGTCAGCCTCAGTGAAAAGAGTTCCGCGCAGATTCCGTGTCATAAACATATAAGGCCCCGTATGGGATTTACCAAAGTCAAATACACGTTCCCACATATCTGTGAATCTGCCAAAGTTCACCCAAGCCGTTACTGTAACACCCGTGTTATCGCTTACATCTTTAAACAGATCGAAAGGTAACTGAATATAAGATGTTCCGTTGGGCCCTCCTTCAAGTGCCAAAGCTGTTCTTCCGGTAGCATGGGAGATTGTAGGTGCTGCTGTGCCTGAAGGAATCCCGTCATTACCTTGTCCGGAGCTATCCTTGCCGACGTTCTCTGCATCATCAAACTTGTACCGCGCAATGATTTGATCTTGGAATTTGGTCATCTTTATGGCTCCTATACCTATAATTTATTAATATAATACCTAATTAGTTAATATAAATATGTACTATATAGCTATAGTACCTTATCCTGTGTACCTTTTTCAATCCAATAAATCAGATTTATAAAGAAAATGCTTGAACAAACTGCATTAAAAAAGCAGTCATCACAGAGAAGATTCTGCGACAACTGCTGTTTGGTTTACAGAAATACTTAGCCAGTCGGGACTTTCTTGAAAGGAAACAGTTCAGCGGTAGCTTATAATTATCCGTTCAATTTCTGTCCACAATTCGGACAAAAGTTAGCTCCCTCGTTTTTTGTGCCACAATTCGGACAAAAATTAGGTCTTTTACCTTCACCAGAAGGAGTGGGAGCATTGGATGCAGGCTGAGTTTCAGCCGGGGGCTGCTGGCTTGGGTTCAAATTTTTCATCATTTCATTCGCTATATTCATGCCCATCATCATACTCGCCATATCCGAAGCAGCACCGCCGCCTTTTACATTCCCCGATGCCATACCGTCGGTCATCGTCACTTGTTGGTACTTTTGTAGATTCCCGATCATTTCATGAGAAGCTGTCTTTGTAATCATATCCTGAATTTCCTGAGGATAATTGAAGCTCATCACATGAAAGCCTGTAATCGTCATTCCGTTGTCCATCACTTGCATATCCAGATCTTCTTGAATACCCTTCGAAATATCGGAGGCATTCGCCTGTAAATTAAACATATCCTTGCCTTCTCTGCTGATCCACTTCATTAATAACTGATCCAACACGGAAGTAATGCGTATTTTAACATCCTCAACAAGATAACTGTCCTTTACCCCGGCAATCTTATCAATAAGCGTAACATAATCATTTACTTTAAAGTTAAATGTGCCGTTGGCACGAATCGGCATCCCGCCTGGCAGTTGGGGAGTAGGGATCAAAACCGGATTTTGTGTTCCCCATTTGACTGTAAACTCCTTCGTATTAACGAATAAGACCTCCACCCGCATGCCGCTGTTAAAGCCGAATTTAAACCCTTTTAATGTTGATAGAAACGGAATAATATCCGAGTCCATGTTATATGACCCTTCATTCTCAAAAATGCCCTCAATCTTGCCGTTATTGACAAAAATCGCGTCTTGACCGGAGCGGATGATTAATTTACTGCCTTTTTTAATTTCACGATCGCTCCATTTCCAAAAAATCATGTCATCCCTAAATTCTTCCCATTCTACTACATTTGCAAATTGATTTCTGAAGAATCCCATGTGCTGTATCCATCCCTTCCGTTAAAATGATCCTCTGCTGCCGCTATGCGAATGACCGCCGCTGGTGGTTCCGCCCCCTCCGCCAGATGAGCTGCTGCTACTGCTCTTTTCAATCTTCCGTTTCGTTGTCGTAGTGTGAGTGTACAGATCCTGATGTGCCAGAACCCCTGACGTGCTTGCATCTTCGTAGGTCTGTCGATTTACCGTAACCCGTCCGCCGGAATTGGAAACCATCTTACCCACAATAATCGACGCCAACCCCAAAGCAATCGCCAAGTGAAGCCAGCCTTTGAAAAATATACTGTCCGGATTCACCCCTGGACGGATGGCCAAATATTTGTACGCGCCGAGAATATACTTTTGAAATGCAAGCCCATAGTTGCCATTCGTCAGATCCGGGGTAATCTCATGGCGGATTTTAGTAAGCCTGTCGTCATCCAGATAACGTTCTGCTTTGTAGAATCCAGCTAAATAAACCTCTCTATTCCTCATATCCATCGTTAAAATGACAGCATTTCCATGAGACCTGTCATAACCTGGGCCATGGTCGTCATAAAAATCCTGCGTCATTTTCATAACATCCATATTGTCGGGATTGTTGGTCGTATAAACAATAATGTCTGTTTCTCTTTCGGCTCCGTATTGGTTAGCCATCGTGTTCAATACATCATACTCTTCCTGATTAAGCAGACCCGCCTCATCATAAATCAATGGCTTCATTTCCGTCGTTGCTGCTTCGCCCTTCATTTCCATAGGAACCGCTAGAAACACGGCAAAGAACAACAAAACAGCCACAATGGCTCTATATTTGTTCAATAGAATTCTCCCCCCATGATTAGCCAAGTTATGAACCTTAATGAAAAGAGAGTTATGCCGAAAATGCCTGCAAACCAAGCTGTCACTTTGAACTTGCTAATCGGAGGTTTACCAACTACCTTGCCCGTCTGACCGTTCATCGCAAACGTATGCTCCAATTGATTGTAGTCATAGTGTATAACCCATACCGGAAGCAGGACATAATCCGCTTGTTTTAAGGTAGTATCAATTTGCTTTTCCGTGTAACTCACGGACGTATATTCTGACACCGTAGACTGGATATAAGCATCAATATATTCCTTCACTTTGTCTTTTACCCGCGGGAATAGTTCTTCTTCGTTATAACTATACTTTTCCGCAATATAACCCGCCAGATATGGCGTTTTAAAAGGTTTGAGCTGATCATACGGAAAAGGCTCCAATTTATCCATCAGCTCATCATTCATTTTCTCCGCAGCATCAATCGGAACCTTCACGTAGTTCAAACGGATTTTCCGATATACATCAAAATGCTTCGTTTCTGTGTATTCATAATCTCCACTCGTATAGGTTCTTACTTGGGTACCTTCACCTTGAACCTCAATTTGATTATGTAGATCATATAACCAGAAGGGGACATACATACCGGTTATTCCCTTGATTCGGTCGGCTATCATGAATCGGTTCGGTGTCAGACGGCCATTCTTGCACCATTTTTTGAACGCAGCTATAGCTTCTTCCTTGCTGATCGAAAAAGGAATAACCTGTGCCGGAGCCAGCTTCCCGGTCAGCCGATCACCCAGCACCACGGCAGAGCCACAAAAGCTGCACACCGTTGCACTCGTCTCCACCTCGGTCATAATCACTGCCCCGCAGTTATTGCAATGATACTCATGAGCCTCATCCTCTGAAAAAACACGATTGGTCAGAGGATCAGGAATCGATTCGATGTTGTCCTCTCTTCCACAGCTATGGCATGATAACATGCCTGTCTCACTGTCAAAGACCATGCCACTGCCGCAGTTGGGGCATTTATATTCGATAACTGGCATCTGCTCACCTCTTATCTAAAAGCTATTATGATTCTTTGGGATTGATTTTCTCCTTGATTGCAGCCAACTCATCTTCTGCATCGGTACTCTTCTCATATTGTGCAAACAACGCGTCCAAGTCGTCCTTTGTTCCTGTCCGGAGCTCGGCTATCGCCATCGCTTCATCATATGCCCTGTTCACCTTTTCTTCCAAGGCCCCGAAAAAAGAGTCATGGTCGCCCATAGAATTCAAGGTTTGCTGTGCTTTGGCAACCGCCAGCTTTCCTTTAAGTTCAGCATGCCGCAGTTCCAGTTGTCCAATATCGGACACCAATTTCTCCTGCATTTGTTTCATATGTACGGCGTTTGCCGAAGCTAATTCATAGGATGTCTGTAACGATGCCAGTTTCTCTGCCTGCAAAACTTTACGCTCCAAAAACTTTCGAGCTTCCTCTTCATTGCCTGCTTCCACAGACTTACTTGCATAACGCTGGAGCTTTTTAATCTCGTCTCTACATTCATCCAGTGCTCTCTTCGCCCTTTTCTCCTCAGCCAGCACCGAGGCGGTTTCCGCTTTCACCTTGCCCAGATCACTGTTCAAGTTTTGCATATAATCATCCATGGTCTTCTCCGGATCACCCGCTTTATCCATTAGGGCATTGATGTTCACCTTCATAATATCCTTGAACCTTGATAAAATTCCCATGGCAACCTCCTTTGAAGGGCTACATTCCCCCATATCATACCTCAAATCCGGTTAAAAATGTTCATCATTCATCATAGCTATGTACCGGACCAGCGAATACTTTCGGCTATTATTAAAAGCGAAGGGTTCAAAAAACCTTTCACAGATTTTTGAACCCTTCTCATGTACTCTTGTAGATTATAGCTCCTCATAGGACTTGGGGTCCTGCCCCCATATCTGTCCATCTTCCCTGCTGAGCGCCGAAATGACGTTCATTTCCTCTGGTGACAACTCAAAATCAAAAATGTCCAGATTTTCCGTCTGATGTATTACAGAAGAGGCCTTGGATCGTTCATATTAACAGCCTCCTTTATTATTCTCTTATACCGTAACACCTCTTCAATGCTCAGACAAAAACAGCGTACCAGTCCGGTTCCTCCTATACTTATTACCCACCAGCTCGTGACTTTCCTATTAAATTCTCTGTGTGCTACATCAAAAAGTGCCTGATCCCCGTTGAAATCATACTTGAAGTCAAGAGGTCAGGCACTTATATGTTACTACTACATTATATATTTCACTTCATGCTTGACTGCTTGGTTGTCCAACACAAAGCCGAAATGTACTGTGATTTTTTATTTCAAGCCTTCCCATACCCAGTTCTCTACCTCTGGCAAGTCAATGCCTTCTTCGCGAATAAATTGATGATGTTTCTTAACCATTGCATCCATTTCATCCACAATATTTGCGTACTTACCAGCGTCAGGTAAGTTTAGAACCGCTTCCTTCACTAAGTCAAAACGATCCATTTGGTTCAATACACGCATATCAAATGGTGTCGTAATATCGCCATTTTCACGGTAACCATGTACATGCAGGTTATGGTTGTGACGATCGAAGAACAGATCTTTGATCAGACCTTCATAACCATGGAAAGCGAACACAACTGGTTTATCCTTTGTGAAAAATTGGTCAAACTCAGCGTCAGATAATCCACGACGGTCCAATTTTTGGCTTCTCAGCTTCAGCAAGTCTACTACGTTGATATAGCGAATCTTCAAGTCAGGCAGTTTTTTATGCAAGATTGAGATTGCAGCTAAGCTTTCAATCGTTGGCTCTGTACCGGCAGAAGCGATGACAATATCAGGCTCTCCACCTTGATCCGTACTTGCCCAATCGATAATCTTCAACCCTTTGTCCACCAATTCCTTCGCTTCATCAGCAGAGAACCATTGTGGGCGTGGGTGTTTGGACGAAACAACCAAATTGATCTTTTGACGGTCATTTAAAATAGTGTCAAAAACAGCTAGCAGAGAGTTGGCGTCTGCGGGCAGATACTAAAGCTCAATACTTTGATTTTAGGCTTTTTGCCATGCATTTGAAAATTATCAGTAACTCCTAGATTAGAGCCTTCGTAGTTAAAGATAGATTCATTTCTTATGTATAATGGATTAATAAATGTCCCGGAACCCTGCTTTTTGAAAATAATTCCGACACTCTCCATTTTAGTTAGAGCACGTTTTATGGAACTACGACTAACCTGGTAAGTCTCACTAAGACTACGTTCATCTAGCAATCTCATATCTGCAAACTTTCCAGCGAAAATTTTCATTTTAAGATCGTCAATAATTTGCTTATAGACAAATTGTGTCATAAAGTACTCCTCTTTCAGGTCTTCTATAACTCCATATATTTTACCATAAACATGCCCATTTGATCTCATGTTTGTTTGCGTCTCTTTTACTTTACATCCTTATGCATAATACTTCCATGACATATACATCACACCACTGAGCATATCTGCAAAACAGCCGAAAATACAGACCCGACCTTGACATCCGATAGGACCAAGCCTGTTTCACATCTTCAGGGGTGTTTGACTAGACAAGGCTAAAATCCTTGAATACATTGTTATTATTTATCTTGTTCAAATGTGTTCTAATAAAAATGGTGGGGGGGGAGATCACATTGGCTATCCGCTACAGCGTCATCATTCCAACCTATAATCGAGCCCAGCAATTGCTGCTCACACTCACTTCATTCGAAACACAAACTTATCCGAAGCAACTATTCGAAGTCATTGTAGCTGATGATGGTTCTACAGATGGAACGAAAGAAATGGTCGAAGGCTTCAAAGCATCCTATCCTCTTACTTATGTGTCACACCCGGAACAACGCGGTCGATCTGCCGTTCGAAATTTGGGGATGCGCCGTGCAAAAGGAATGTACATTATTTTCTGTGATGCTGATTTTTTGGTGCTGCCTCATTTCATTAAAACCGTGAGCCGTTATCACCGCAAGTATCCCAAATCCGTGCTTTCAGGCATTCCTCACTCGT
>NZ_JCAJRU010000165.1:0-11696 GCF_059447605.1 Paenibacillus sp. N119s
AGATCATGCAGTTGCTCGATGAAATTAATTTTCGGGGCACGACCATTGTGATGGCGACACACAATAAGGACATCGTGAACTCTATGCGTAAACGTGTCATCGCCATCGAAAATGGCAACATCGTAAGAGACCAGGTAAGAGGGGAGTATGGATATGACTTTTAATACCTTCTTGCGTCATATGCGGGAAGGTTTCAAAAACATATTCCGCAATGGCTGGATGTCCATAGCATCCATCACCTCAATTATTGTGTCACTGCTCATACTCGGCGTGTTTATCATGCTGGTGCTTAACGTCAACTCCTTGGCTGATCAAGCAGATAGCCAGGTGGAAGTGAACGTGTTCCTGGAACTCAATGTCGATCAAAGCATGCGTGAAACGCTGCAAAAGGAAATCGCGGCAATGCCGGAAATCAGCAAAACGACCTTTGTGACGAAAGCTCAAGGCTTGGAGGAGCTGCGCAAAGATTTGGGAGACAGCGGCAAGGATCTGCTGGAGGGTTTTGACAAGGACAGCAATCCACTACCGGATAAAATCGTGGTAGAAGTGATTGAACCCACGACAGTTCCATTTGTGGCTGAGAAGATTGAGAAGCTGAATACAGTGCACCCTGAGAAACCGATCTTAAAGGTTCGTTACGGAAAAGGCACTGTTGAGACGCTCTTTACCATTACCAAGCTGATTCGCAACGTTGGTTTTATATTCGTCGCCGGACTGGCGATCATGTCTATGTTCTTAATCTCGAATACGATTCGAGTCACGATATTGGCACGACGCAGAGAAATCAGCATTATGAAGCTGGTCGGTGCGACCAACTTCTTTATACGATGGCCGTTTTTTATCGAAGGCGCGCTTATTGGTCTTATTGGTTCTCTTATTACTGTAGGAATTTTATTTACAGGTTATCAGCGTTTGCTGACAGCCGTTCAGGGAGATATCGCTCTCAATATGTTGAAGCTGATGCCGCTTGAAGGCATTTGGATTCAGCTGAGTGCTTTGCTGATTATTTTGGGGATGCTGGTCGGCATTATTGGCAGTACCCTGTCCATGCGCAAGTTCTTGAAAGTCTAAGAAGCATTTGGTGGAACGTCGTGATTGATTCAATAGAACGGGGAAGCCCGGTGTTATTTTGCGATAAAGGATGGGGAGTGCAAGTTGAAAAAAATAGGATCTGTGTTGGCTGCCACGTTGGTAGCTGCATTGCTAATCCAGCCTTCTGACGGATATGCCAAAAGCATGAGTGAACTCAATTCGCAACTAAACCAATTAGAAAAGCAAGCCAAATCTGCAAAGCAACAACAGCAAAAGGCTGCTCAAGATAAACAGTATGCTCAGCATTATAAAAATAAAACCGTACAGAACCTGAAAACGGTACTCGCTCAAATTAACAGCGTCAGTGATCAGTTGACTCGTGTAGCGGTTCAGATCGATCAAACGGAAGATAACCTGCGTGCGACTAAAAAAGATTTAGCCGAAGCCATTGATCGCATCAAATCGCGGGAAAAAATGCTGGAAACTCGCGTGCGTCTCATGTATACAGATGGAACAGTCTCTTATATGGACGTGCTTATGTCTTCGGCCAGCTTCAGTGATTTTCTCAGCCGGGTGGATTCTCTGAAAACAATCGTGGAGCAGGACCAAATTCTGTTGGACGAGCATAAAAAGGACAAGGCTCTGGTCGTAAGCAAAAAGAAACAACTTGATACGGAATATAAAAATGCCAAGAAGCTGTATGCGCTCAAGCAAGACGCCAAAGCTCAATTGAATTCAAAAGAAAAAGAGAAGCAAAGACTGATTGCTGGCTACGATCATGATATTGCTGAATCGGATGAAATCAGTGAAGAGCAAAACGATATGTTAGTAGCGCTCGCGAACAAACGTGTGGGACTGGTGCAGGAGAAGAACAAGCTTAGAGCCGAGCAAGCTGCCAAAGCAGCCCGCGCTAGAGCAGCTGCTCGTGCTGCTGCAGCCAAGCGATATGCATCTTCATCTTCAGGTGCTGCCTCGAATTCCAGCCATGCGGCTGCCAGCTCGTATACAGGCGGATCGGGGACATTGGCTACGCCTGTAGCCAATTACCGACTCTCATCTACTTTTGGCATGCGGGTACATCCGATCACCGGCAAGCTTAAAGGCCACACAGGCATTGACCTGGCGGCTCCGCAGGGAACCGATATTCATGCAGCTGAAGACGGTGTAGTCATCGTTGCTGAATGGTGGAGTGGATATGGGAATACGGTAGTCATTGACCACGGAGATGGACTATGGACCCTGTACGGACATATTCGCAATGGTGGTACAGTAGTTCATACGGGGCAAACCGTAAAACGCGGTCAAAAAATTGCGGAAGTGGGTTCGACGGGGAATTCTACAGGGCCTCACTGTCATTTTGAAGTGCGCGAGAATAATAAACCTGTAAATCCGATGAATTATCTATAACAGATATGGTAAGCCCTATGTGTAACCTGTGCGGTTGCAGGTAGGGTTTTGCTGTAATGGATCATATCCAATAAGGAACATGTGCATTGAGACACGGAGTAGGATACAATTAACATATTCCGTACAAGCTAGACGTATACTTCGTGCATGGATGCGTTGTGAGAAAATAGGATACAAGATAAAGAGAAGGCGGTGGAAGATTAGATGTTGAAAAAAAGTACAGCGGTACTCTTGATGGTGATCGGGCTGCTTGGCGGCAGTCTGCTCACTTTTGCTTATACTGGAACGACTACAGTAGGGAATAGCGCTTTGGGCGAAGGACTGCTGGCGAGTGTGACAGGGAGTGGTTCCTCCTCCAGAAGTGATATCCGCAAAATTGAGACAGCGATGGACTTAATTCAGGGACAGTATTATCAGGATGTGGATCGTACCAAGCTGGTGGATGGCGCGATCAATGGTATGATGGAGTCGCTTGGCGATCCGTATTCCTCTTATATGGGTAAAGAAACGGCACAGCAGTTCGAGCAATCCATAGAAGGCTCTTTTACTGGGATTGGGGCCGAAGTTGCGGCTGAGAACGGAAAAGTAGTCGTAGTCACACCAATCAAAGGCTCTCCAGCTGAGAAGGCGGGACTACGCGCTAAGGATATTATATTGTCTGTTAACGGTGAAACCCTGGACGGATTGGATCTGAACAAGGCTGTTTCCAAAATTCGTGGACCGAAGGGCAGTCAGGCCAAAGTTAAAATTCAGCGTAACGGCTCTCCTGATCCACTTGAATACACGATTACCCGTGACAATATTGATATGGAAACTGTAACGGCTCATATGGAAAAAGGCGGCGTAGGCGTTATTACGATCACCCAGTTCTCCTTGAATACGGCAGAACGATTCAAGGAAGAGTTAGCGAAGCTGGAAAAACAAGGGCTTAAAGGACTCGTCATTGACGTGCGCAATAACCCGGGTGGAGTGCTTTCTGTCGTTATTAATATTGCAGAGCAATTTGTACCTTCCGGCAAAACGATTGTACAAGTTGAAGATAAAAATCAGAAGCGTGAGGAAGAGAAATCCAAAGGTTCGCGCAAAAATTACCCAGTGACTTTGCTCATGAATAAAGGTAGCGCCAGTGCGTCCGAAATTCTGGCAGGTGCTCTCCAGCAATCCGCTGGTGCAGTGTTGATCGGGGAAAACTCCTTTGGTAAAGGCACTGTACAAACCAGCTATGACAAGCAAATGGGTGATGGCAGCCTACTCAAAATTACGATTGCCAAATGGCTGACGCCAAATGGAACATGGATTCATAAAAAAGGGATTAAGCCGGATATCGCGGTGGAACAGCCTGAATACTTTACGGCCGCACCGCTGAACAAGGAAAAGTCCTTGAAATACAATATGAATAGCAGTGATGTCAAAAATGCACAAATCATTCTGCAAGGCTTGGGCTACAAACCAGGTCGCGAGGATGGCTATTTTGACAAAGTGACTGAAAGCTCTGTTATGGCTTTTCAAAAAGAGGCGAAGCTGACGGCTAACGGCATCATTGACGCGAAGACAGCAGCAGCGATGGAAGCCAAGCTGATTGAAAAAATTCGTGATCCGAAAAATGACAATCAGCTCAAGCAGGGGATTGAAGAGATTCGGAAGGAAATGAAGGCAAACGTAGCGAAATAATAGAGAGGGCTACAACAAGGGGGCTGGAAACAGCCCCCTTTTTTATTGGGATTTATTTGCAGTCTGTCAGTTTGTCTTCCCTACATTGGCAATTTCATATAGAATAAATGGATATGAAATGTACGTGCTCCGCTATACAGCGGACCAGGGGCATAAGGAGTGTGAATGGACTTGGAATGGGCATTACAATGGGGATGGAGCGTCTTGAATGCTTGCTTGTACCTGCTTTTGCAGCCGTTTTACTATATCTCGATACTCATTGTCGCGCTTGGATATCGTCGGCAAATGCTGCTGGAGCGCAAGCTATTTCATACTAGAATGCATAGCTGGGCTGCTGAGACCTGGCGTGTCGTATGGAGCGGCTTACTTGCTGGGGTAGCAATATCCGCTCTGGGGATGTTCGTCAGCGTGCATCTGACCTCGACTTCCATCGTGTGCCTGTGGATAGCCACATTATTGCTCATGTTGGTACGCGTCCGTTACCTATGTCTTGCTTATTCGGCAGGTCTGCTAGGTGTAGTTCAGTTTTTTCTAAACGTAGCCAGTGGCTGGCAGCCTGGGGGAGCACTTGGGACAGCGGTAGCAGCCATCCGTGGTTTGGATATACCAGCACTCTTAGTGCTCGTTGCTGTGCTACATGTGGCTGAAGCGCTGTTGGTTCGCTGGCAAGGAGGAAAGGCAGCCACTCCACTGTTTGTTGAGGGCAAACGGGGACGATTGGTTGGCGGCTATCGTATGGAAGACCTCTGGCCTATTCCGTTGCTGTTGTTGGTACCTGCCCAGGGAGGCTTCACGCTTCCCTGGACACCTTTGTTCGGTGGCGCTGCCGGAACGGGGTATATGCTAGCAACGCTGCCGGTCCTGATGGGCTTTAGCAGTGTGACGCTCGGCCAGCTGCCACGACAGAAGGCAGCACTCACTTCAAACCGTTTGCTCCTGTACAGTGTGGCTTTGCTTTTGCTAAGCCTGTTGGCAGCCTGGTGGAGTCCGCTGATCTTGCTGGCAGCGTTATTCTCCTTTCTGGCTCATGAAGCGCTGATCTGGTACGGCAATATAGAGGAAAGCCGTCTTAGCCCGATGTTTGTACATCCAGAGCAAGGGATGCGTGTGCTCGCTGTGCTGCCAGATAGTCCGGCGACAGCCATGGGCATACAGCCGGGCGAAGCCATTTACCGGGTGAATGGCATGGTGGTGAACAGTCGTGCCGAGCTGCACCAGGCACTGCGGGTCAATTCTGCTTTTTGCAAGCTGGAGGTACGCAATTTGCAAGGTGAGAGCAAGTTTGTACAGCGAGGCATGTACGATGGTGATCACCACCAACTGGGGGTTGTGCTTGCGCCGGATGAAGACGCAGGCTGGGCCGTGTCCATACAGCCGGCCTCCATCTACCGAATTGTGGCCATGCACATAGGTGCACGACGACGTAAGACGGGACAGGCCTCCAAGACAGAGGGTACGCATTTGGACACTATGGATTTATAGATATCGCACCAAGAGGGTAGTCATAATTTGATTAGAATCGAATATGACTACCCTCTTTTGTATATGGCAACAGTAGCCTGCTTGAAATCAATATTCTGATCGGTATACAATGAATATGTAATGGGAACCTTTGATGAACCGAGTGCCTATCATGTGTATCAAGCAGGGAGAGGAAAAGATGAACGCGATTCACTTTATTCGAGAGTACATCAGGCACCCACGCAGCGTAGGCGCTGTTATACCCAGCTCAAGACAGCTGGCCAAGCAAATTGCCACACCGATTTACTTTGACAAAGCCTCGTGTATTATTGAATATGGGGCCGGGACGGGTGTGTTTACGCAAGAGCTGATTTTGAACAAGCGTCCAGAAACGCTACTGTTAGTGATAGAGGCTAACGAATCGTTTTACAAAACATTACAAAGCAAATATGGACATCTGGAGAAGGTGCACATTATTCATGGTTCAGCCGAGCATGTCGCACGGTATATGAAACAGTACCACGTCTCGAAAGTGGATTATATCGTATCGGGGCTACCTTTTACCAGCTTACCCGCTGCGTTATCCAGTCTCATTTTGGGACAAACGGCTGAGGTGTTAGGCCAGGAGGGCAAGTTTATTACGTTCCAGTACAGCAAGGTTAAACACAATTTCTTCCGTACTTTTTTTGCAGATATCCAGATTAAAAAGGTAAACTATAATGTTCCGCCAGCCTATGTGTTCACTTGCAGCCTGTGAGCCTTCAGCTATGTAGGAGATTAGAATAGATACGAATATCCATATGCATATGATTATGAGAAGACTAGGTCAGCATCATTAAGATGTTGAAACGGTCTTTTTTGTTGTCTACTTTTATGGAAATATAAGAGAATGGATATGTTAAATAGCAAAATTGTTTTAAGGAATCATCTTTTAAAATGGGGCTTAACCTATATATTACATAAGTTGGAACCTGTTAGATTTTTGTAGGATTCATAATAAATCTGAACTTTTGTTAAAGGAGATTTATATATGGTAAAACCGCTGATGTTCATGCGCTGGTGTGAGTATTATGGGTTAAGCGATCGTGAGACAGATTTTGTATCTTTTTTTATGATGAATTTTTCGGCTGCACGATCAGGCAATCAACCAAAACTTAAAGAGCAATTTGTTGAGATTCAAAAACAAACCTTTCCAGAATACCCGTTTGATATTAGCCCGGAAGAACTGGATTATAACAAATTCGAAGAACTGATGAAACGCGTGTTGCACATTCGTTTTGACACGGCTGAACTGCTGTATTCCTTCTATCTCCAAAAGTTGTGCGCACCTTTAGCAGAATACATCTTATCCACTGGAGATGCTGAGTCTGCACGGATCTACTACGAGCTTATTCAAAAGGACAAAGTACGGTAGGAAAAAGAAAAAAAGCTGTTGCGATTGGATAGCGTACTTATCGCAAAATAAAAAGTCCCTTAGCTAAGGGGCTTTTTTTAATACTCACGCTATAAAGTTATTTAATAAGTCAACTCTAGTTATGTTCTGCTATATGGATATATAGAATAATTTATGGATATGGACATTGCGTCCCATAAATAGTTCGATATGATGATTTGGTCGGTAGAACCGTATAGCACAGCCGTATTACAACCTTTGAAGATCCGAGCAATTCTGAATTTCGGACGGAAAGGAGCGTATAATCAATCGGATACTTGCTGCTTCGATGGGAGGAATGTAAGCACGTATCTATAAAAAATGAATTTATGGTTTAGAGTAAGGTGACGCTGTACCAGAACAATCAACTCGTTTGGAATCAGGAGCCTAAAAGCCTGAGGAAGCGGTACTCGAATGGGTGCTGCTCTTTTTCAAATGTAAAGGAGGAAAACGGCATGAAGGCGAAAAATAGCAGGAGTATTTTGTTCAAACGTTCCAAGTGGCTGCCTGTCGTCATGGCATGCACGATGATAGCAGGAGGGGCTTTACCGGCTCCAGCTGTAGTTCACGGTCAAACGGCAAAGACTATCACCATTAAAGTAGATACATCCAAGGATCGTAAGCCAATTAGTCCTTATATATACGGTACGAATCAGGATTTGGCGGGCGATGAACATATGGCTGCCAGACGGCTTGGTGGCAATCGAATGACCGGATACAACTGGGAAAACAATATGTCCAATGCAGGAAGTGACTGGCAGCAATCCAGCGATAACTATTTATGTAGTAATGGTGGCCTGACACAAGCCGAATGCGAAAAGCCGGGAGCGGTGACGACTTCGTTTCATGATCAATCGCTGAAGCTTGGCGCTTATTCTTTAGTTACATTGCCAATGGCCGGTTATGTGGCCAAGGATGGAAACGGCAGTGTGCAGGAAAGCGAAAAGGCTCCGTCCGCTCGTTGGAATCAGGTCGTAAACGCTAAAAATGCACCGTTCCAGCTACAGCCTGATCTGAATGACAATCGGGTGTATGTAGATGAGTTCGTTAATTTTTTAGTGAAAAAGTACGGAGCTGCTTCAACAAAGACAGGTGTGAAAGGATATGCGCTCGACAATGAACCCGCTCTCTGGTCGCATACACATCCACGCATTCATGGTGAAAAGGTCGGGGCGAAAGAGCTGGTAGACCGGTCCGTAAGCTTATCCAAAGCTGTGAAAGCAGTTGATGCGGGAGCGGAGATTTTTGGGCCAGTTCTTTATGGTTTTGGCGCCTATAAAGATCTTCAAACTGCACCTGATTGGGACTCTGTAAAAGGCAACTATAGCTGGTTTGTGGACTATTATCTGGATCAAATGCGCCTCAGTTCAAAAGCCGAAGGCAAGAGATTGCTGGATGTCTTTGATGTACACTGGTATCCCGAGGCGATGGGCGGAGGCATACGAATTACGAATGAGGTAGGCAATGATGAAACGAAGCAAGCCAGAATGCAGGCACCTCGTACTTTGTGGGACCCGACTTATAAGGAAGATAGCTGGATCGCCCAGTGGAACAGCGAGTTTTTGCCTATACTGCCTCGGTTGAAGCAGTCGGTGGATAAGTATTATCCAGGAACCAAGCTGGCAATGACCGAGTATAGCTATGGCGGTGAAAATGATATTTCTGGCGGGATTGCGATGGCCGATGTGCTGGGCATCTTCGGAAAATACGATGTTTATATGGCAAACTACTGGAAGTTAAAAGATGGTGCGAACAACTACGTTAGTGCTGCTTACAAGCTTTATCGCAATTATGACGGGAAAAACGCTACTTTCGGTGATACGAGTGTTAGTGCGCAAACGTCGGATATTGTTAACAGCTCCGTGCATGCTTCCATAGCGAATGCATCCGACAAGGAACTGCACCTCGTGGTCATGAACAAAAGCATGGACAGCGCATTCGACGCCCAATTTGATCTTTCTGGCGAGACGACTTACGGCTCCGGTAAAGTATGGGGCTTCGATAAAAATAGCCCACAAATTAAAGAAGCAGAACCGATTACACAAATTTCAGGCAACCGTTTTACTTATACCGTACCGCCTTTGACGGCTTATCATATTGTGCTGACTGCTGGCAAAGATACGTCTGTGCCACCAGTGGAAAATCCTGATAGCTTTAAGCTGAAAGCAGAGGCTGGCGATGGGAAAGTCCATTTGTCTTGGGACGCTTCCAGCGAAGTTGTGGGCTACAGTGTACAGCGAGCAGCGGATGAAAACGGTCCTTTTACTGCTGTAGCATCCAATTTGAATGAAACGTCTTATACGGATACTAACCTAACGAACGGCACTCCATACTATTACAAAGTAACTGCCAAAACAAATAAGGGAACGAGCGAATCCCATGTTTTGAAAGCGGTTCCGAATACGCCTGTAAACGGTCCAGCTCGCTATGAAGCCGAAGACGGCACACTGAAGGGAAGCATTGTGGAATCCAGCGGAACCGGCTACTCTGGCACTGGTTATGTAACGAATTTCCACAATGCAGGAGATTCTCTGACGATGACGATTCAGGCTCCAACGGCAGGTTTGTACAATCTTACAATCGGCTATCGTTCTCCTCATGATGACAAACGTACGAATTTCTCATTAAACGGTAAAGCGTTTGGCGAACTGTTGCTGGAGAAAACAGCAGATTTCAAAGAAACTTCCGGAGGCAAGGTTCTATTAAATGCAGGCGCGAATACGATCGGTTTTGAAACAGGCTGGGGCTGGTACGATATCGACTACGTCAGGCTGGAGCCTGCTGCTGATCGCCCTCCCCATGCGGTAACCAAAACACTCACCAATCCGAATGCGACCGTAGAAGCCAAAGCATTGATGAACTACCTGGTTGATCAATACGGGAAGAATATGCTCTCTGGACAAGAGGAAATGAACGAGATAGATTGGCTTCAAGCCAATGTAGGTAAAAAGCCGGCGATTGCAGCGCTTGACCTGATCGACTATTCGCCAAGCAGAGCGGAACACGGTCTTAGTTCCACTGAGGCGGAAAAGGCGATTGCATGGGATAAGCAAGGAGGCATCGTTACCTTTGCATGGCACTGGAACGCGCCGAAAGGCCTGATCGATACGCAGGGAAAAGAATGGTGGAGAGGCTTCTATGCCGATTCGACCACATTCGATGTAGAATATGCGATGAATCATCCAGAGTCCGAGGATTATAAATTGCTTATTCGCGACATCGATGTGATTGCAGCGCAATTAAAGAAGCTCCAGGATGCGAAGGTTCCTGTCCTGTTTCGTCCTTTGCACGAAGCGGAAGGCAAATGGTTCTGGTGGGGCGCCAAAGGTCCTGAGCCTGTTAAAAAATTGTATATTTTGATGCATGATCGTTTGACGAATGTGCACAAATTGAACAATCTGATATGGGTATGGAATTCTGTTGCTCCGGATTGGTATCCGGGAGATGAGGTTGTGGATATTTTGAGCTTTGACTCTTATCCGCAGGCAGGTGACTACAGCCCGCAAATTGCGAAATATGAAGACCTTGTTGCACTGGGTAAGGACAAAAAGCTAGTCGCCATGAGCGAAAACGGACCGATTCCGGACCCTGATCTGATGAAGGCATATCAAGCCCATTGGAGCTGGTTTGCTACATGGTATGGGGATTTTCTAAGAGATGGCAAACAAAACAGTCTTGAGCATCTGAAAAAAGTGTATAATCATCCGAACGTCATTACGCTGGATGAGCTTCCAACGAACCTGAAAACGTATGGCATCACCGAGCAGCCGTCCGTACCGGGCAGCTTCACGCTAAACGCCGCGGGCGAAAAGGCAAAAGTATCGCTAAGCTGGACAGCATCGGCGAATGCGAAAAGCTATGAAGTGAAGCGTTCGACGGCTGAAAACGGCGCGTTCGCCACTGTGGCGAGCGATGTATACGGCAGCAACTACACCGACACAGCCGTAACGGCGGACACGACGTACTACTACCAAGTCGTAGCGAAGAACGATGCAGGACAGACGCTGTCGAACACCGCTAGCGCAGCGCCAAAAGCAGATACACAGCAGCCGACAACGGGATTGCTGCTCCAGTATCGCACAGCGGATACCAAGGTGAACGACAATCACCTGAATCCGCACTTCCAAATTGTAAACCAAGGCGCAACCTCCATACCGCTTAACGAGTTGAAAATTCGCTACTACTACACGATTGACGGTGACCGTGAGCAGACATTCAACTGCGACTATGCGATGCTGGGCTGCTCGAAGTTGAATGGTAAGCTGGTTAAAATGGAGAAAGCTGCAACCGGTGCCGATTATTATTTGGAAGTCAGCTTCAACTCGGATGTAAGCGTGTTAGCTCCTGGAGGAAGCACGGGCGAAATTCAAACCCGTATTCATAAAACGGACTGGTCAAACTATAACGAAAGTGATGATTATTCGTATAAAGGCACACAAACCTCATATGCCGACCATGCGAAAGCTACCTTGTATCATAACGGTGTACTTGTGTGGGGAACCGAACCGACAGCTAATTAAATGATATAAATACAATCACTGAAATGAGCAGGGGGATTTAGTATCCTACCTGCTCATTTTTTTATACGAGAAAACTCATATATGATTATTTTGTAAAAAATGAAATGATATGTTTATTTCTATTCTTTTTGTAACACATCAAGAATTAGAATGGAACTAATTAGAAGGAAGGA
>NZ_JCAJRU010000166.1:0-11687 GCF_059447605.1 Paenibacillus sp. N119s
GGGGCAGGCCAAGACACAGGAGGTGCAACCGATGCATCGGTCCTCATCAATCATGACTACGCCGTCCTCCTGGCGAATGGCCTGCACCGGGCAGGCATGTGCACAGGGGGCATTTTCACAATGCCGGCACTGCACTGGCACATACGTATCTCCGGCGCGTACCACATATACCTTGGGAACCACAGGCACACTGACGGTTCCGACCGAAGCGCCTATACCCCCCGCCTGCCCATGAACGGCGAAGCACGCCAGTTCACAGGCTTTGCAGCCAATACATTGCCCGCCGTCTGCAACGACGAATGAGGAGGCAACAGCACTTGTTCTATCGGCTGACCCCATTCTGTTTGTCGGACGGCTCAGCGTGTTTCGCGCGCCGCTCATCTCGTCACCTTGTCAGCTAAAACGGCTTCCTGAACGTTCATTTGTTTACGAATCTGTTGGTATGATTCATGTACATCACGTTCAGCCTGCGCTTGGTCGGCAATCCGCTCCAACCGGATGGCACAGTATTTTAATTCCGGGGTTTTGGATACCGGGTCGAGAAAATCGGCGGTCAACTCGTTACATGCTCCGACCCACCAGTGATAGGTCATGTAGGTCGCACCTTTCTGCACACGGTCACTGATTTGTGCCCGCGCCATAATGCGTCCCCGACGTGAGGAGATAGCCACAATTTCGCCATCCAGAATGTTCAGATCTGCTCCGTCTTCTGGGCTAATCTGAATAAATCCAGGTTCATCAGACAACTGGCGCAATGCACGGCAGTTACCAGTCATAGTACGTACGGAGTAATGGCCTACCTCACGTACTGTAGATAAGACAAGCGGGAATTGGGCATCCGGTTGTTCTTGCGGCGGGCGCCATTCGCAAGCGAATAATCGGCCTTTACCACTAGGTGTGGAAAATTGGTTGCCTTTGTACAAATACGGTGTACCTGGATGATCCTCTGTAGGGCATGGCCATTGTACGCCGCCTTGTTCCTCCATTTTCTGATAGCTGGCACCAGCGAATAAGGGACTTAGGCTTCGCATTTCATCCCAAATTTCCTCTGTGTTTGCATAGGACATAGGGTAGCCCATAGCAGTAGCAACCTCGCTAATAATAGCCCAGTCTGGCTTTACATCACCCTGAGGCTCGACGGCCTTGCGGATGCGCTGAAAGCCACGGTCTGCCGAAGAATACACCCCGTCATGCTCGCCCCAAGCGGTAGAAGGGAGGATGACATCCGCATGCAGTGCCGTCTTGTTCATGAAAATATCCTGCACAACGACAAATTCCAATTTTTCCAGTGCTTCACGCAGCTCGGCAGCGTTCGGATCACTTTGTACAGGATCTTCGCCGAAGATATAATAAGCCTTCAGTTTGTTCTCTTTCAGAATGAGATGTGGTACTTCTGTAAGTGAATATCCTTTTTTGCGTGGTAGCTCAACACCCCATGCTTTTTCAAACTTTTTACGAACTGCGGTGTCGATGACATCCTGGTAACCAGGATACACATTGGGCAATGCACCCATGTCGCAGGAGCCCTGAACATTGTTTTGTCCACGTACAGGGCCAATACCAACATTCGGTTTGCCCAGATTACCAGTAAGCAGGGCAAGGGAAGCAAGACCTTTTACTACATCAACGGCCTGTGAAAATTGACATACGCCCATTCCGTATAGAATTGTAGCGGTAGGAGCTTTGGCATATTCCCTCATAGCCGCCCGAATGTCAGCAGCCTTGACACCTGTAATGCCTTCCGCATATTCAGGTGTATATTTTTTAATGTTTTCTACATATTCGGCAAAGCCTTCTGTGTTTGCTTCGACATATCGTTTGTCGTACAGCCCTTCATGTACTAGCACATGACCAAAGGCGTTCACCAAAGCCATGTTCGAGCCGCCTTTTAGAGGTAGCCACATATCCGCGATGCGTCCTGTTTCAGTCATACGCGGATCACATACAATAATTTTGGCACCTCTTTGCTTGGCAGCTACAATACGTCTTGCGACGATAGGATGCGTTTCGGGCGCATTGTATCCAAACACGAAAAGGAGATCTGAATGTTCAATTTCAGGAATAGAGTTGGACATAGCCCCATCCCCAAGCGAGTAAGTCAAACCTGCTACGGAAGGGCCGTGGCATACACGGGCACAGTGATCAATATTGTTGGTGCCAATGACTGCCCGCATGAACTTTTGCATGACATAATTGGCTTCATTCCCCGGACCGCGTGCGGAGCCCGTCCCCATGATAGAGTCAGGTCCATACTTTTCCTTAATTGCTGACAGCCGTTCGGCAGTATACTGAATGGCTTCATCCCATTCCACTTCCTCCATGACTCCATTTTTGCGAATCATGGGCTTGCGCAAGCGTGCAGTCAGAATCTGTGGATCATTCAGAAAATCCCACCCGTAATGTCCCTTCAGACACAATGTTCCTTCATTTGTACGGCCATTAGCTGGCTCTGCGCCAATTACCTGTCCTTTGTCCACTAGCAAATGAAGCTGACAACCGCTTCCGCAGTATGGACATACTGTTAATACTTTGTCTGCCATGTGTGCAGCACCTCTTTTTATATGAAATAGATGAAACTCGTAACATGAAAAAAAGCCAATACAAAAATGCCGCTTTACGCTGCATCCTGTACTGGCTTATCCGCGAGCGAGGAGCTAATCTCCTTCCCGCTAATCCAACCGGGGTATGTGCTGTAATTCACAAGTAATGATAATATGTCCGTCTCCATGGACGGAGGGGCAGACCTCCCAAGTGTAAGTGAAGGGACTGCCAAGTGTTTTTTCGGCTTCCCTCATAAACTCCTTTTCCAGATAAGGACGAAGGACGTTCCAGTAATCACTGACCTTTTCCACAGCGCCTTCATGAACGAGAATTTCGGACAAATTAGACAAAGTACCCTGGATCTCTACTGTAACTCGGAGTGGTGAGTCCAGAGAGACCTTAACGTTGTCCGGTCCTTTCCCTCGGTAATGCTTGACAATACATACGGCCAGCTTCCTGATGCGCTCTCGGTATTCCAATTCGGTATTCAACATCTGGACACTCCGCTTCGAATCAAAATAAAGGCGAACTTGCCGCGCATGCCAGACAGCCTCTGTAGCTAAATTAGAACAGGAAGTAAATGTCCCGACCAAAATGGTCTGCCCAGCACGGCGTATCACTCTTCTATGGTAGAACAGGTTGACCTCGAAAGATGTGAAATTCATTACACCAGACCAAAATTTTACATGAATTAGATTAGAGGGAGGCACCTAGTTATAGGCCAAAACTATTACTTCTATAGATATCATATCTTAGACCAATCAGGCATGCCATGGTATATTGTTGACATCCAAGAGAGAGCTGTACAGCTTCTCTCCACTAGGTTCGAAAAACACAGGGGTGAATATTGATGAGTAAAAAGACCATGTTCGAGAAAATTTGGGATAACCATGTCATCTATCAGGAAGCGGGCAAGCCGAGTATTTTGTACATTGATCTTCATCTCGTGCATGAGGTAACTTCACCGCAGGCGTTTGAGGGCCTCCGTCTTAGTGGGCGCAAGGTACGTCGTCCAGAGCTCACGTTTGCTACAATGGATCATAACGTACCGACCAAAGATCGTTACAATATTACGGACCCGATTTCCAAGCAGCAGATTGATACATTAACTCAAAATTGCCGCGATTTTGGTGTCACACTATATGATCTGGATACGGTGGATCAAGGTGTCGTTCACGTTATGGGACCTGAACTAGGTCTGACTCATCCGGGGAAAACGATTGTTTGTGGCGATAGCCATACCTCCACTCATGGTGCGTTTGGAGCACTCGCTTTTGGTATCGGAACCAGCGAGGTAGAGCACGTATTGGCAACCCAATGTCTCCAGCAAGCAAAAGCAAAAACGATGGAGGTTCGTTTTGTAGGGCGTCGCAAACCTGGGGTGACAGCCAAGGACATGATTTTGGGTGTCATCGCCAAATACGGTACTGATTTCGCTACAGGCTATGTTATTGAGTACACGGGCGAGTCCATCCGCGAATTGAGCATGGAAGAACGCATGACAGTGTGTAACATGTCCATTGAAGGCGGAGCCAGAGCAGGTATGATTGCGCCAGACGAAACGACTTTCAACTACTTGCGTGGACGCGAGCATGTGCCACAAGGTGATGCTTTTGATCAAGCAGTTGCTGAGTGGAAAGAGCTTGTCACCGACGAAGGCGCCGAGTTTGATGTCGTACTGGAGTTTGACGTGGATTCCTTAATTCCACAAGTAACGTGGGGCACCAGTCCGGGCATGGGTACAGATATTTCCTCAACCGTACCAATTCCGGCAGAATTACCGACAGAAAACGAACGTAAAGCAGCTGAAAAAGCGCTTGAATATATGGATTTGAAGCCAGGCACACCAATCACGGATATTGCGATTGACTATGTGTTTATCGGTTCTTGCACCAACGGACGGATTGAAGATTTGCGCGCTGCGGCCGAGGTAGCCAAGGGCTACAAGGTTTCTGACAAAGTCACAGCAATTGTCGTACCTGGTTCGGGTCGTGTGAAAATTCAGGCTGAACAAGAAGGACTGGACGTCATTTTTCAAGAAGCAGGATTTGAATGGCGCGAAGCGGGTTGCAGCATGTGTCTTGCGATGAATCCAGATGTACTTCAACCGGGGCAGCGCTGTGCTTCAACTTCTAATCGTAACTTTGAAGGTCGTCAGGGACGCGGAGGACGGACTCACCTTGTATCTCCGGCCATGGCAGCCGCTGCGGCGATTCATGGACACTTTGTCGATGTACGGGATTGGAAATTCAAGCAGGAAGAAGTTGTCCGCTAGGATACGGAGGAGGAATTTACGATGGAAGCTTTCACAACTTTAAAAGGTATTGTAGCGCCTGTGGATCGGGTGAACGTGGATACGGATGCTATTATTCCTAAGCAATTTTTGAAACGCATCGAGCGCACAGGTTTTGGGCAGTTTTTGTTCTACGAGTGGCGGTTTGATGAGGCAGGCAATATTAATCCTGAATTTGAACCGAACAAGCCTCGTTATGCAGGGGCCTCTGTGCTGATTTCTCGCGCCAACTTTGGCTGCGGCTCCTCTCGTGAGCATGCGCCATGGGCCATCATGGACTATGGGTACCGTTGTGTAATCGCGCCTTCTTTTGCGGATATCTTCTATAATAACTGTTTTAAAAACGGTATTTTACCGGTCAAGCTGTCTGAAGAGCAAGTAGAGGAATTGTTCCAGCGCACGGCAAAGCATGATGGCTATCAATTGAACATAGACCTGAATGAAAAAACAATCACTGATGATTACGGTCTGCATATTGAATTCGATTTGGATGAACATCGTCGTCAATTTCTGTTGCAAGGCTTGGACGATATTGGCTTGACACTCCAGCATGAGTCTGAAATTCTGGCTTATGAGCAGAAACGTGCGGCAAAACAAGGCGCATAATGCTCATTTCCAGTTCAGTTTCAATAGAAGGAATATAGTTGATTTATTTGATAAACAGACAGCCCGTACTGGCAACTCTTTTGCCTGCGGGCTTTTGTTATGTTTAGATCATAAATTGGTAAATAAGGGGTTGACGGTTCGACTCAACATGGTATTGTAAATGTAAAATGGTTGATGGATTGTATCTGTGAAGAAACATAAAAAATACATAAATAAGTTAGGGGAATGAGGATGAAGAAATATGGTTGGGTGATACTAGCGGCTATTATGATTTGGTTATGGCCGTCCTCCCCTCATGTAAATGCGGCTGGAGCAGAATTGTTTTTGGATGGCAAAAGGGTGGAAGCGCCTGCAGATGCCAAGCCTGAAATGGTCAATGGTAAAATCATGGTACCGCTCAGGGTGGTTGGCGAGCAGCTTGGATACCAGTTTAAGTGGGAACCACAAGCCTATAAAATTTCAATTCAAAAAAATAGTACCGATATGTCTATGTATGTAGGCCGTACATCGGCTGATGTGAATGGAAAAACAGTCAGTTTGGATGCACCGCCTGTGCTGCGGGGCAGCTCGACCATGGTTCCCTTGCGTTTTGTTGGGGAGCAAATGGGATTAAAAGTAGATTGGAATAATCAAAATAAATCCGTAAACCTCAGTCAGAAGATGGCAACTCAACAAGCGGATAAGCAGTCTCAATCCCAACAATCGTCGCAAACGTCAACACAGAGCACAAAAAGTACAACTAAAACGTCTGCAGCAACAGTGACGACATTAGCTCCAGTTGAAGCAGACAAGCATTCGGAAGCCGTTTCTTCACCATCCAAGGAGTCGAAGGCGGAACAGACTGCTGCAAATGCGCTGCTTGTACAAAACATTTCCTTTGATAATGAAACGCTAAAGATTTCTCTGAACAAAGACCTAACTCCTAAAGTATCCAAAATGACGGGACCTGACCGTATAGTTGTTGATTTACCGGAGGCTTCACTATCAACAGATCTTCTTCAGTCGTTTCCGGTTCGCAAGGATGGCACGCGGGCGTTGACGATTAGTGACAGTCAGGATGTACAGGAAATCAGATTTGCTCCTGCGGATGGAACAAAAGGGGGCGCTCGTATCGTCATTGTATTAAACCAGGTGCGTGATTACGATCTTTCAACAAACGGCATAGGAGATATCACCCTTAAGTTACGTGAACGTAGTGTGAATCCGGAGATAGTAGCACCAACGAATGTCGAAGGACGGCGAATTGTCGTAATTGATCCAGGACATGGCGGCAAGGACCCTGGAGCAGGCAGTGTGACTGGACGACATGAGAAGGAATTTACTTTGGCGGTAGCATTAAAGGTTCAGCAGCTTCTTCAAAATGATCCTGCTATTCAAATTGTATTAACTCGCGATGGAGATACGTACCCTACGCTGGATGAACGGCCACAGCTCGCTAATAATCAACAGGCTAGCGTGTTTGTTTCCATTCATGGCAACAGCATGCCAGCTTCTAATAACGGAAAAGCCAATGGCTCTGAAACCTATTATGCACGTCAGGAAAGTCTGAGCCTCGCCACGATCATGCACAAACATCTTGTGGCTGCAACCGGGTTCAAGGATAATGGCATTAAGGTGGCAAACCATGTGGTGACGAGAAAATCACAAATGCCCGCTGTATTGCTGGAATGTGGCTACCTTAGTAATCTGTCCAATGAAGCGGCCATGTTTACAGAAGAAACACAGCAGAAGATTGCCGAAGGTATTGTCGATAGCCTAAGGGAGTATCTTGGAACAGGTACAGGAATAACTGAAACACTCAACTAAGAGTACTTGGAATAAAAGCTACTTTTTCACCTTTTGATGAAAATTCATGGGGGGTGAAAAATAGCTTTTTTTATTTTTTTGACTGTGACTTTTGACGGAAAGCGAATGGTCTATATTTTTAGTCAAAATTCGACAAAAAATAGTCCTTTAGCACGTATATTTCTGTTATGATGGAATATATTCGCAACTTTTGGTGTGAGATAACGTCTATAAGGTTGTCTGATATTACATAAGCGCGTATATCAGGTCGCCGCACCGGAGCATGTGGCAAAAAAATTATGAATGGAAGGGTGACGAATGAAGAAATTTGGTTTTTTGTTGTTATTATTTGTCTTCATGTGGGCGGTTCCGGGTTATGGACATGCGGCTTCGAGTGGAACACAGATCTATCTCGACGATCAACAGTTAAGTGTCCCTAGTGGGGCTAAGGCACAAGTTATTGGCGGAAGTACGATGGTTCCGCTACGCGTAATTTCTGAAAATTTGGGATATGACGTGACGTGGAAGCAGCAGGCGCGAACCATAACGATTGAGAAGGACAGTACCTCGATCCGGATGATAATCGGAAGTAAGACGGCGACTGTCAATGGGAGCGATATTAGTCTGGATGCTTCGCCTCTGCTGCGTTCCGATTATGCCCTTGTACCGCTTCGCTTTATCGGCGAGCAGATGGGACTGGACGTAAAATGGGACAGCAGCTCCAAGTCCGTAAAATTATATACCCGCAGCAGCGGGTCTGGAAACGGGGAATTTACACCTCCCAAGTCCGGAAATAACAGTACAGATACAGGTAGTGTAACGGCGCCAGCCAATAATGCGGATCCAGGTGTGACGTGGGTGCAGGGGGTTAACTTTAGCCAAAACCGTCTAACCATCACAACAGCGGGTGCCGTCAAGCCGAAAGCGTTTACGATGACAGGTCCCGATCGGGTAGTGGTGGATTTGCCAGCAACTGCGTTTGCTGATAATTTTGGAGACCAACAGAAGCTGGATAGCAATTTGAATGGTTCGCTGGACATTGAAAATGAAGCGGATGTGTCTGGGATCCGTTATGCTTTATTTCAAAAGGAACCATCAACGGTGCGTGTTGTTATTGATCTGAAACATGCCATGAATTATACCGCATATAATGATGGATCCAATCATGTGATCGTCGATCTGGCTTCCAAGGATTCGGTGAATACGACGCCAGACGCAACGTTACCGGATGGGTCACAGCCAGATGATACGCAGACATCTCCAGTGAACAGCAATGGTAAAAAGATCGTTGTTATTGATGCTGGACATGGAGCCAAAGATTCCGGAGCAGTGGGTGCTTCAAGAAAAAATTATGAAAAGACCTTCAACTTGGCGATGGCTCTGAAAGTAGAAAGCATATTAAAACAGAATCCGAATATTGAGGTTGTGTTAACACGTAGCGATGATACTTTTTTAGAGCTTAAACAGCGTGTAAAAGTGGCTGAAAATCTTAAAGCTAACGTATTTGTATCCATTCATGCTAACAGCAGCGGTAGCTCGGCTTCCAATGGTACAGAGACGTATTACCAGCGTAGTGCAAGCAAAGCGTTTGCTGACGTTATGCATAAGTACTTTGCTCCTGCGACAGGTCTGACAGACCGAGGCATTCGTTATGGAAATTTCCATGTGATTCGGGAAACGACTATGCCGGCTGTTTTGCTTGAAGTAGGATATCTGAGTAATCCAAAAGAGGAAGCAACACTGTTTGATGGAGATTTTCAAAACCGGGTAGCTCAAGGGATTGCAGATGGAATCACAGCGTATCTCGGCGTAAAATAAATCTTCAACAAACCGCTTGCCAACGTTAAGCAAGGAGGGGGACAGACGTATGAACAAGAAAATTGTAATTGCAGGTCTGCTGGCACTGTTTGCCATTGCAGGTGCAGGGTGTGCCTCTAAGCAAACATCGGCTCCTGCGACTCCATCTCAGGAAACACAAACTCCAGCTGCACAAAATAATACACCTGACCAGACGACCCCTGATTCATCAGCGCAGTCTGCTGAAAATAATGGAGCGAGTCAAACACCTGCAACTCCATCGACGGAGCCTACCAAGACCAAAACGGACACGGAAAAGTCGGGAGATCAACAAACACAGCAGATCACGGTGTACTACACAGATACTCAAGAGAACGGCTTGAAAGAACAGAAAAAGGAAATTACTTACCCAAGCGAGCTGGAAAAATTCAAAAAAGCGTTTGAAGCTCTACAAAAAAGTGGTAATTCTGCTCTCATTCCGTTATGGTCCGAGAAAATTAATGTGCATAAGATCAAATTAGATAACGGTGCATTGACCTTTGATATTTCTCTGCCGGATGAGGCTCGATTAGGAGCTGGCGGCGAGGAGTTAGCTATTGATGCCTTGAAGCAAACGATGTTTCAATTCAAGGAAGTCAAAACACTGGATTTGCTTGTAGATGGTCAATCTCTGGAGTCCTTGATGGGACATGTAGATTTAGAGCATCCTATGAGTCGCTAATCGATCAGACTGTATGAAAATTTCTTGGGAATTTACACACTTTTCACGTGCAATCTGTGACAGATAATGATAATATAGGAGTGTATTTCTCGCCTATGCAGGCAGTCATGCACAAATAGTATTCGTTTCTTTCCGGATGATTATTTAGAGTGACCGTCTTGATGCGGGCTATCCCGTATCAAGACGTTTTTTTTGCTAGGAGGCAGGATTTCCGTGAATGCAGCAACCGCACGTCATATATTGGACACCATCGGTACAATGTTTCCGGAGGCCCATTGTGAGCTGAATCATAACAATGCTTTTGAATTAACAATAGCCGTGTTATTGTCTGCTCAATGCTCCGATCAGATGGTCAATAAAGTAACGGCAGACCTGTTTCAAAAGTACAAGTCACCTGAGGATTATCTGGCTGTTCCTCTTGAGGAACTGGAGCAGGATATTCGTAGAATCGGCTTGTACCGAAACAAGGCCAAGCATATTCATAACCTCTGCCGTATTTTAATAGACCAGTACGGGGGAGAGATCCCCTCGGAGCATGATCAACTGGTCAAGCTACCCGGTGTTGGCCGCAAGACGGCTAATGTCGTAGTTTCTACTGCTTTTGATGTACCAGCTATTGCGGTAGATACGCATGTAGAGCGCGTTTCCAAACGGCTCGGCTTTGCAGGGTGGGATGATTCAGTGCTTGAGGTGGAAAAAAAGCTGATGAAAAGGGTACCTAGGGATGAATGGTCTGTGACCCATCACCGGCTCATTTTTTTCGGACGCTACCATTGTAAAGCTCAAAACCCTCAATGTCAGGTATGTCCATTACTTGATGTGTGCAGGGAAGGCAAGAAACGTATGAAAACGTCTCTTATCAGAAAAGATAAGAAACGTAGAGCTTAAAGACCCGATAGACCTATTTGGGTAATAGGGTTTAACCATTTATGTGTAGAAAAGGATGAAGAGTAATGAAGTGCATTTCGGTATATACAGACAATTTTGAAGCGTTCTCTGACATTTTCGAGCAAATTGTAACAACAGAGTTTGCTGAAAATGAAGAACGCGAATTAGAAGGAATCACAGTTAGTCATTCTGGTGATGTACCCGAGCATTACTTGGAGCGTATGTCGCAAAAGCCAGAAGTGGTCGTAATGAAGGACAAATCTCGTGGAATTACGATTTTACAGCATGGTCAAGTATTTGAAATTTTGCTGCCAGTGCTTGAGACTGCGGCTAATTAAGTGCAATTAGCGGATGACATGCGTTTTGCATGTTCCGGTATAGGCGGCTCGGCTGGTCTAACCAGCCCGAAGGCGCATATTTTGCACAAGCTTTACAGACCATCATCAAACGCTGGATATGGACGATTTCATTATTCAGCCGTTGCGGTTTTACATTTCAATATCAGGAAGCAGGCTCACCCGTTGTTTACATATCTTGCTTCATTGTTGCCCTTTGAGGGGCTTTGATGAAACGCATTCGGTTGCCAAAATACTTATTCGTTTAATTCATCAAACGATTTGAAGCAACGACAGACAGCCCCTCTGGATGTTGTCATTTACAAGAACAGCGTTCCCGAAAGCCAGGTACAGGCAGGGAGCGCTTTTTTTAGTTTTTTTATTGTGATGATTCTCACAGTGGCTTAAGAATGCTACAATATAGCTATTTGGTGCAGATAAGAAACAAGGAGTGGAGCCGTAGCTTATGATGCAAACGATTACAGGGGATGCGGAAAAGTGGTTTAATACGATAGAACAGATACAGGATAGCTTGTATAAAGCAAGGGATGTAGCAGGAGCGAAGGCGGTAGGAGATTTGCTGGAAAAAGCGCATGCGCAAGAGCTGACCATTGCCTTTTGTGGACATTTTTCAGCAGGTAAATCAAGCTTGATTAACAGCCTGTGTGGTAAAACCGTGCTCCCATCTGGACCGGTGCCTACGAGCGCTAATGTAGTGTCT
>NZ_JCAJRU010000167.1:0-11609 GCF_059447605.1 Paenibacillus sp. N119s
CGTTTTGCGCTTCAAGCCTGGCGTTCTTTTCTTCCAGTGTCAGTTCCCTTCTAAGGGGTCTTCCAGATGATTGGCTCCTTGTATCGTGCAGACCCAAGACACCGTTTTCCCGGAAGCTCGCACGCCATCTTTTTCCCGAGGATCGTACTCGTTGGAGTCCGATTACATGTACATCAAATCCGCATTCCTCAAATATAGCCCTCGGTAGCTTGCCCTTTTTATTTTCCGAAATAAAAAGTTTCTTGAATTCATCCGTATATGTAATACCTTTTGATGTAACTGACTTAACATAAAGATTGTTAGAAAGCTGTTCAATTTCTTTCTCTGTAAATGTCTTTTTACTCATTCCAGTTTCCACTTCCTATTTTTCTCGATATATAAAAAGTACCCTACGGAGAGACTTTTTTAAAGTGTCTACTCTATAGGGTACAGTTTAGATGGGCAGGGTCTTTTTATTTTTTATCAGCCATCTAAATCTTAAGGGGATCTTTATATCTATATGAAAACCCTAATCCTAAACTAATGGTGAAAATGTTACGCTTAACCCGGAAGTTAGGAGGAATTAGGAGGTTTGGCGGGAATGAATGAAATTTTAAGAATGACAGGTCTGATCTTAACTGTGCTGGTGGTGTTGTATTCTGTTAAAAAAATATATGATTTTATCAATATGCGGAAAATGGTACAGAGAGATATCTATGAGAACTATGAAATCTATAGAGCAGCTCAGAAGTTTGCTTTTGGTACACCCGTGGATGAGATCACAGAAATCCTGACAAACAGCTATGAGTTAGACGATAACCAGATTAAAGAAATAATGCTTTTGGCTCTTCCGCATCGAACCGATCCCGATGGTGGTTATCTCGCCTTTATCAAGGCTATAAATCGGGTGCTGGGACAAGAGATTTACTACTAAACCTGACTTAGTTAAATCACTCCTGATGGCTGTACAGCCCAGCACGCCGTGCATGGATCTTCCGCAAATCGACGCTGATCTTTTAAGACGTTGGGGGCAACCGCCAAGTGGTCCTTCCTTCGATGAATTGAGTGAGGAGTCTAAGGTCAAAGCGGAGCGGATGCGCGAGATTGTCGATCAATTCATGGCGGCGGATAAGATCGTCATTGTCAATCCGGTATGGAACTTATCTTTTCCGTCGGTGCTGAAAACGTACATTGACGCAGTTACGGTTACAGGAAAAACCATTAAGCGATCCGATAATGGGCTACGGGGTTTGTCTGGTTTGACGGGGACCCAGCAAGGTAAAAGAGTGATGCACATTCAGGCTTCCGGAACCGTTCTCTCCCACGGGAAGTTTAAAGATGTAGAGTACAGCCACAGTTATGTAAAAGCTATCATGAATTTGCTGGGTATTGATGATGTACAGGCTATTTTTGTTGAAGGTATCAGTGAACAGCCGGACCAAGCACAGAGCATAAAGAAGCAAGCCATTCGTCAAGCCATATTGGCAGCACAAGAATTTTAATATTATCCACGGAGCACATCATTAGGGTACATCCCTTTAGATGTGCTCTTTTAATATAGAATAGTATTGTAATATTTGGTAGAGCATGTTATAATTGTGCCAAATAAAACCATTATTATGAATAAAATTACATATTAATACTTAATGTTTTACATTTCTATACTTTATTCGATTAATACTGAAGTTTACTGCATAGATACGACGATACGTATATAGTGTTTCCTCTCGTAGAGTGCATCTAAAGAATAAAATTGTAAGCGATTACAACCTAATTCTATCTCTTATCAATTTTTACGGCAGTTTTCCTTACGGGTAGAAGTCTGAGCATATTCATAAGTCTGATAAATTTACAGATAGCTCGGCTTTAGACCATATAAAAAAACGGAGGTTATGTCTATGATTAGAAAATATTTAGTTTTATTTCTTTCCTTCGCTTTATTGCTGAGTGTCTTTCCCGGGATAAATGTAGATGCTGCGAATCGACCACTGGCTAAACAGTCTGGAAATTCCAACCCACTAATGGATCATAAATTGGGAGCTGATCCCTACTCATTGGTATATGATGGAAGAGTGTATATCTACATGTCAAGCGATACGTACGTGTATAACAAGGATGGATCGATTAAAGAGAACGACTTCAGTGCGCTGGATCGCATTCAGGTCATATCTTCCACAGACATGGTGAACTGGACGGATCACGGAACGATACCAGTTGCAGGTGCCAACAACAAAAACAGTGGAAGAGGCATTGCCAAATGGGCCTCTAACTCGTGGGCTCCAGCGGTTGCGCATAAAAAAATAAATGGCAGAGAAAAGTTCTTTTTATATTTCGCCAATGGAGGAGCAGGGATTGGTGTCCTGACAGCGGACACGCCTATTGGGCCTTGGACAGATCCCCTTGGCAAAGCACTTGTGACACATAGTACACCTGGGATGGCTGGCGTGACTTGGCTTTTTGACCCAGCTGTACTGGTAGATGATGATGGAACGGGATACCTGTATAGCGGTGGCGGAATTCCTAATGAATCCGATCCGGCTTCCATTGCAAATCCGAAAACCGCCAGAGTCATCAAATTAGGCGCAGATATGACAAGCGTTATTGGAAACGCCACCACTATAGATGCTCCTTACCTGTTTGAAGATTCCGGTATTCATAAGCACAACGGCAAATACTATTATTCGTACTGTATGAACTTTGCCGGAAAACACCCGCCACAGTACCCTGCAGGTGAAATCGGCTATATGGTTAGTGATAACCCGATGGGTCCCTTCACTTATAAAGGTCATTTCCTAAAAAATCCGTATACGTTCTTCGGCGTTGGCGGCAACAACCACCATGCTGTATTTAATTTTAAGAATGAATGGTATGTCGTGTACCATGCCCAAACGGTCAGCAAGGCTCAAATTGGAGATGGAAAAGGCTATCGCTCTCCGCATATTAATAAGCTAGTGCACAAGGAGGACGGAAGCATCTCTGAAGTGCAGGGGAATATGACAGGAATCGCTCAGCTATCCAATTTGAACCCGTATACCAGAGTTGAGGCGGAGACCATTGCATGGCAAGCAGGTGTTACGACCGAACCCACGCAAGCCAGCGGCGGCCCGATTAGTAATATGGATGTAACCAACATCCATAATGGGGACTGGATCGCTGTTGGAAAGGCTGATTTTGGCTCAACCGGAGCGAAGACGTTCAAAGCTAATGTGGCCACAAATGTCGGTGGCAACATTGAAGTACGGCTTGACAGTGAAACAGGTCCTCTAGTCGGTTCCTTGAAAGTGCCGTCAACTGGAGGTATGCAGACCTGGAGAGAAGTAGAGACCACGATCAATAATGCAACAGGAGTTCACAACGTTTATCTGGTGTTTACTGGGTCAAGTAACGGCAATCTAATGAATTTGGATGCCTGGCAGTTCACTCCCAACACGGGGGGAAATACAGTAACAAAGGTTGAAGCCGAGAATATGAATATTGGCGGTACTTATGTAGGCAAGATCAGTGCACCATTTGACGGCGTCGCTCTGTATGCCAATGCTGACTATGCTGCATATTCACAGTTTTTTGCCAACCCTACACATAATATCTCAGTGCGGGGGGCTTCAAGTAATACTGGTACGGCCAAAGTAGACTTGGTTATTGGAGGAGTGACTGTAGGTTCTTTCAAGTTCACAGGTAAAACGCCGACTGTCCAAACCTTGTCGAATATTACTCACGCTACTGGAGATCAGGAGATCAAACTCACCTTGACGAGCGATGATGGCACTTGGGATGCCTACGTGGATTTTATTGAATTTTCATTATGATCGCTCGTCGAAACAGTAGTTGTTTTGGACCTTTTGTAAAATCGAGAGATCCTCCTGTTAGTCCAAGTGAGCGCAATCGGCGATGAAATGTCCAGGCAAGCTCTATTAATTGGTTTCGGCAGACTGTATCATGTTGCTGGAAACCGCATTCCACAACTTTATTCATATTTGAAATTATTCTTGGAGGTGTATTTATGAAGAAGAAGTATTGGTTTACACTGGTGATCACGGGTATAGTTTCTCTGTTTTTTTCGGTAAGCGCTTTTGCGGCGAATGTGTTCTGGGAACCTTTAAGCTATTATAATCCGAGTACATGGCAAAAGGCAGATGGATATTCCAATGGGAACATGTTTAATTGCACTTGGCGTGCCAATAATGTCAATTTTACTAACGACGGCAAAATGAAGCTTAGTTTAACGAGTTCTGCGTACAATAAATTTGACGGCGGAGAGTATCGTTCGAAGAATACTTACGGATACGGCTTATACGAGGTCAACATGAAGCCTGCTAAAAATACAGGAATCGTATCTTCCTTTTTCACATATACGGGACCTTCTAATGGCACGCAATGGGATGAAATAGATATTGAATTCTTAGGAAAAGACACAACAAAAGTGCAATTCAACTATTATACAAACGGGGTCGGTGGTCATGAGAAGGTTATCGATCTGGGGTTTGATGCATCAAGTGGCTTCCACACCTATGCATTCGATTGGCAGCCAGGATACATTAAGTGGTATGTTGACGGGGCTCTGAAGCATACGGCAACTACGAACATACCGAAAACGCCAGGCCAAATTATGATGAATCTGTGGAATGGCATCGGAGTAGATAGCTGGTTAGGTCCATATAACGGAGTCAATCCGCTGTACGCTGAATATGACTGGGTAAAATATACGAGTAATTAATATAATTACGGCAGAAGAGGCAGCCCTATTGGGCTGCTTTTGCTTTTCAATCCCTCCAGCTAACAGTGCAAAAGGCTTATTTTATGGGATATTACTATTATCAAACATTGAAGTACCGATAAATATGATACTGGACACTTTGCGTTGGAAACACACGCAAATGAAATTGGAGAATTAATGTTGAATTTTTTAGGAAAAACGCTGTAGCCTCGTATGACTAGTCTAGTTTTCAATAAAAGGAGGTTTTTAAAAGTGTTCGAGACTCAATTGACGCGTGCTCTGAAAATTCAATATCCGATTTTTCAAGCGCCGATGGCAGGTGGCGTTTCGACGCCTGAATTAGTAGCGGCTGTTTCAAATGCTGGTGGACTAGGCAACCTGGGAGGCGGATACTTAACGCCAGAGCAACTCCGCAGTGATATCCAAAAAATCAGGCAACAAACGGATCAGCCTTTCGGAGTAAACTTGTTTGTGCCCGAGCAATCTGAAGAGTCGGAAGAAGCAATCTTCCAGATGACAGATTATCTTAATAAATATCGCGATGAACTTGGCACTGCTCAAAATCCATTGATTTTGAAGTCTTCAGAATCATTTGAGGAGCAGGTACAGGTACTGTTGGAGGAACGTGTATCCATCTTTAGTTTCACTTTTGGCATACCATCTCAAGACATGATCCAAACCATAAAACAGCATGGAATATTTGTTATTGGAACTGCAACAACCGTTGATGAAGCTAAGCAATTGGAGGTAGGAGGTGTAGATGCTATTGTGGCTCAGGGGAGCGAAGCAGGCGGGCATAGAGGGACCTTTCTGAAAGATGCCTCTCATGCTTTGATAGGCACCATGGCTATTGTTCCGCAGATCGTTGACCATGTGTCGATTCCGGTTATCGCAGCGGGGGGAGTTATGGATGGGCGGGGACTTGCAGCAAGTCTTTTGTTAGGAGCCGATGCAGTACAGATGGGCACTGCGTTTTTAGCCTGTCCCGAGAGCGGTGCCCACGAAATGTACAAGCAGAAAATCCTATCAACAAATGAGGACTCCACTCAAATTACACGTGCATACTCTGGCAAAGCTGCAAGAGGTATAGAAACAAAATTTATGATTGACATGCATCAATATCGCGGGACAATCCCTGCTTACCCTATTCAAAATGCGATGACCCGGGACATTCGTCAGGCAGCTGCAAAAGCGAACAGCCCCGAGTATATGTCACTTTGGGCGGGCCAAGGTCTTCGATTAGCTAACGACCAACCTGCTGCTTCTATTGTAAAACAAACCATTGATGAAGCGAGTATTCTTGTCCAAAGGCTTCCTACCATTGGAACAGCTGATAATAAATAAGAGAAACTATCATTATCACATTGCTGCGAAAATCGCGGCTTTTTTTATTTGCAGCGGGTTCGGTGCCCATAAGTAGAGCGGTCTACCAAATATGGATTATTATCAGGATGCAGCGGAAAAATCCTCACATTCGTTCTATTCGATTCTTTTAACTTCTACGCGTGAATGGTCATGTGAATAATTTATCCTTCTTCAACCATTTCATATTTTCCCAAATTGACTTTATATCCGAATATCATTATTATCTTACAGTGTAAGATAAATACAGAGGGTGGTACGGCCAATGGACTATAGAGCATCAGCGACCGAACTATTCGAGTGTATCGCCAAATCGCGCAAACCGGTATTAGAGGAACGAGGAATGCATTTCTCTCGTGGCGAAATGGGGATTCTCATCGCTTTGAGTCAGCAGGATGGGGTTACTTCAGGCCATTTGAGCGAATACTTGTCCGTCAGTACGGGACGGGTAGCAACGGCACTGAAAAGTTTGGAGAAAAAAGGGATGGTTATACGGCGAACGGATGCCAACGACAAACGCAAGGTGATTGTATTCATTACGGATTCAGGCAAGCAATTTATGATTGACAGGTACAACGAAGGCGTCGCATGGAGCGAGAAAATTCTTCGAAAGCTGGACGAACAGGATGCTAAAGAGTTTATCCGACTCATCAAGCTTATTGTCTCTAAAAGCTAAGTTCCTATGTAGGGGCCGTATGCAGGGTACGTTAAATTGCACCAACACCTAAGATTTTCAGAAAAAAGGAGAACAACAGAATGCTGAAGATATTCAAATATCTCAAGAAAAATGAATGGATGTTCGTGCTTTGCAGCCTGGCTTTCATCGTTGTGCAGGTGTGGCTCGATTTGAAGCTGCCTGATTATATGGCCGAAATTACAACCAAGCTGCAAACCGCAGGAACGCCGATGTCGGAACTGCTGATTCCAGGTATTTACATGCTATTGTGTGCCGTCGGCAGCATGATTGCATCTATAATTGTCGGCTATTTTGCGGCAAAGGTCGCAGCAGGGCTAGCCATGCGTCTGCGTGCGATGGTCTTTGACAAAACCTTATCTTTTTCAATGGAAGAGATGAGCAACTTTTCAACAGCCAGCCTCATCACCCGCTCCACGAACGATGTCACCCAAATTCAAACGGTGGTTGCGCTGGGGCTACAGGTGATTATCAAGGCGCCGATTCTGGCCGTATGGGCTATTGCAAAGATTGCGGATAAAAACTGGCAGTGGACCGCCTCTACAGGAGTAGCTGTGGCTGTCCTGATCCTGATGCTGAGTGTCATTGTTATTTTCGCTCTTCCCCGTTTCCAAAAAATCCAACGTCTCACCGATAATCTAAACAGGGTAACACGTGAGCATCTGACTGGACTTCGGGTGGTTCGAGCATATAATGCAGATCAGTATCAGGAGGGGAAGTTCGGACAGGCCAATGCCGAATTGACAAATACAAACCTGTTTGCGAACCGGTTAATGGCAATGGTTGGTCCGGGGATGACCTTTATTATGTCGGGTCTGAGTGTCTCGATCTATTGGATTGGCACATATCTTATTAACGGAGCGGCCGTGCCGGACCGCATTACGCTATTCTCTAATATGGTCGTATTCTCCTCATATGCGGTGCAGGTGGTCATGGCCTTTATGATGGTAAGTATGATATTCTTCCTGATGCCTCGAGCCTCGATTTCTGCCAAACGGATTATGGAGGTATTGAATACCGAATCTCGCATCATCGACGGACATGAGACAGCTGGAGAAGAGGGCGTAATGGGTCAGTTGGAATTTCGTAATGTCAGCTTCAAATATCCGGATGCCGAGGAGCCTGTGCTTCGCAACATTAGCTTTACGGCAAAACAGGGCGAGACGGTTGCCTTTATTGGTGCAACAGGCAGCGGCAAAACCAGTGTGATCAATCTGATTTCCCGTTTCTACGATGTGACTGAGGGTGAGGTACTTGTGGATGGCGTGAATGTCACAAACTATAAGCAGCAGACACTCCATAACAAAATCGGGTATGTCCCACAGAGAGCTGTACTTTTCAGCGGTACAGTGGCTTCCAACGTTTCGTATGGTGATAACGGTAGAGCAGAAGCTTCGGAGAAACTCGTCAAAGCTGCTGTGGGGATTGCCCAAGGTACGGAGTTTGTCGAAAAAATGGACGGTCAGTATCAAGGACGGATTTCACAGGGTGGAGCGAACGTGTCCGGTGGTCAAAAGCAGCGTCTGTCCATTGCGCGTGCCATCTACCGCCAGCCGGAGATTTACATCTTCGATGATTCCTTCTCGGCACTCGACTACAGAACAGACCGTGTCCTGCGCTCTGCGCTTAAACAAGAAACCGGCCATGCTACGACACTTATTGTGGCTCAGCGCATAGGCACCATTAAGGACGCTGACCGGATTATTGTTCTCGACCAGGGCGAGATTGTAGGGAACGGCACACATGAAGAGCTGATGGCGAATTGCAGCACCTATCAGGAAATCGCTTATTCGCAGCTTTCGAAGGAGGAACTCGTACATGGACAAGAATGAACACACCGTCGGCAGTAAGCATATCAAAATGAAACAGCAAGTTCCCATGGGTAGCGGTCCTACGGAGGGGATGGGGACTGGTAAAAAAGCGAATGATTTTAGAAAAAACATACGCCAGCTCTTATCCTACATCAAGGCCTATGCGCCTATGATTATCCTCTCTATGGTGCTGGCACTGGCCGGTTCCGTCTTCAATGTGATTGGTCCAGATAAGCTCAGCGATATTGCCAACCTGATTCAGGAAGGAATCGTAACAGGGATTGATATAAATGCTATTGAGAAGATTGTTCTTGTACTGGTGGTTTTGTATGGTCTCGGCCTTATCTTTAATTATTTCCAAGGATTCATTACGGTAACCGTGTCACAGCGTCTTACAAAGAAGATGCGGACAGAACTGTCCCAAAAAATCAATCATATGCCTTTGAAGTATTTTGATGCCACGAGCTATGGTAATGTGCTCAGCCGTGTGACCAACGATGTCGATACCATCGGACAAACGTTAAACAATAGTCTCGGCACGCTTGTCAGCGCACTGGCAACTTTTGTGGGCGCATTGATTATGATGCTGTATACGAACTGGATCATGACCATTACCGGGATTATAGCTACGGTGATCGGTTTTTCACTGATGACCGTAATTATGAAGCATTCACAGAAATATTTTGTAGCACAGCAAGCAGAGCTTGGTCAGATCAATGGTCATATTGAAGAAACCTATGCTGGTCATAACGTAGTCAAGGTATATAACGGAGAAAGAGCAGCTAAGGAAGTGTTCCATGACATTAATGGACGCTTATATACGAATGCATGGAAATCCCAGTTCATGTCTGGCCTGATGATGCCAGTTATGATGTTTATCGGGAATTTCGGTTATGTTGCGGTCTGTATTGTGGGCGCTTTGCTGGTGAACCAACATGTTATAACGATCGGAACAATTGTGGCCTTTATGGTGTATATTCGCTTATTTACACAGCCCTTGTCGCAGTTGGCACAGGCTGCGACCAATCTGCAATCGGCGGCGGCCGCCAGTGAACGTGTATTCGAATTTCTGGGCGAAGAAGAATTGGCGGCTGAGAGTGACAAGACCGTGAGGCTGGATAACGCCAAAGGAGATGTCGTATTCGAACATGTCCGTTTCGGTTATAACGAAGACCATATGATTATCAAAGACTTCTCTATGAAAGCTAAAGCGGGTCAGAAAATTGCCATTGTTGGCCCGACAGGTGCTGGTAAAACAACGCTTGTGAATTTGCTCATGCGATTCTATGAGCTAAACGGAGGGGAAATTTATATTGATGGAACTCCGATTAGTCAATTGACACGTGAGAATGTTCATAAACTATTCTGCATGGTACTGCAGGATACATGGCTGTTTGAAGGAACGATTCGTGAGAATATCGTTTTTTCCCAAGAGCATGTTACGGATGAACAGATAGAAGCTGCATGTAGGGCAGTGGGTCTGCACAGCTTCCTTAAAACATTGCCGCAGGGCTATGATACAGTGCTGGACGACAAAGCCAATCTCTCTGCCGGTCAAAAACAATTGATTACCATTGCAAGAGCCATGATTAAGGATGCTCCTATGCTCATACTGGACGAAGCCACGAGCTCGGTCGATACGCGTACAGAGTTGCTGATTCAACAAGCGATGGACCGACTTACTGTAGGGAAAACCTCTTTTGTGATTGCCCACCGTCTCTCAACGATTAAGAACGCCGGTCTGATTCTGGTCATGAAGGATGGTAACATTATTGAAACGGGTAATCATGAGGAATTGCTGAGCAAAGGCGGATTCTATGCCGATTTATATAACAGCCAGTTCGAAAATGCATCCTAAAAAATACAGTTTTAGAAAATAAAAATAACACATCAAAGTGGACAAATGTCTAGAATTAGAACGCTGAATCTTAAAAAGCCGCTACATAGCGGCTTTTTTGTTTTGTTGAACAAGCTTTTATGGATTAATATTTTATTGAACGTTTCCTGAAGGAACAAAGGAAAATTATTATAACGAAAATTCTCTTAATCGAGACCTTGCAGACTTCTTTCTATACTTTCTAATGCCTGTTGTAGTAAAGATCTAGGGCAAGCAAAGTTGATTCTTTGAAACAACTCTCCTCCAGCGCCAAAGATAAATCCATCGTCCAATGCAATCTTGGCTTTTTTCTGCATCAACTGTTGCAGTTCAAGATCCGAAAGTCCGAGCTCTCTAAAGTCTAGCCACGCCAAATAGGTCGCTTCCGGTTTGATCAATTTTACTTTGGGCATGCGTTCTTTCACAAACTGATCAATAAAAGTCAGGTTCTCCTCAAGATAGATAAGCAGCTGCTCAAGCCATTCTTCTCCATCATTGTACGCAGCAATTTGGGCGACAGTTGCAAAAGAGCCTGGGTCAATATCGATGGTTGTTAATTTGTGGTTCAGCTCGTTCCGAAGTCTTTCGTTTGGAACAATGATATTTGATAACTGCAAGCCTGCAAGATTGAATGTTTTAGAAGGAGATGTACATACAATAGAGTTCATTCTGAATTCTTCGGATATTTTTCCAAAAGGAGTATGGTGATTTGGCTTAAAAATCAGATCAGAATGAATTTCGTCGGAAACGACAAGCACATTATTTCGGATACAAATCTCTCCCAAACGTGTCAGTTCTTTTTCGGTCCATACGCGACCGACAGGATTGTGAGGACTGCACAGAAATATCATTTTTGTTTTAGAATCCTGGGCGATTGCTTCTAATTCTTCAAAATTGATTTTATATTCACCTTGTTCATAGATTAGCGAATTGTTTGCAATTTGGCATCCATTATTTGTAATGATGTTTAGGAAGGGATAGTACACCGGGCTTTGAATAATGACCTTATCTCCTTTATTGCAGAACGTCTCCACGATAAAGTTCAGTGCGGGAATGATTCCAGGGGTGAACAAAATCCATTCTTTCTCAATGTCCCATCCATTTCTTTTTTTCTGCCAATTTACAGCTGCCGCCATAAATTCATCACTTTTGTAACCATAGCCATAAATTCCG
>NZ_JCAJRU010000168.1:0-11511 GCF_059447605.1 Paenibacillus sp. N119s
TCGGCCTTTTTATTCGTTACGGTCAGCTCAATCAGTTCGCGCTTTTTCTCCTCCAACGCCGTGTCAAACCGCAACTGCTCCTCCTTCATCTCACTTTGCTTTTGCTTTACGGAACGCTCGGCATCGAGTTGGGTTTCGCGAATCTGTCTTTTTTTCGTCTCCACCGCAATTTCCGTATTCAGCTCATTTTCCTTCACACGCCGCTCCTGCTCAATGGATGCGTTACGGCGCTCATACAAAGCTTGATCCGCATTGCGAAGAATTTCCTCCCTCGCCTGTGCTTCCAGTGCTCTCATCGTCTCCTTATTTGGTAAAATCGCCAAAATGGACAGCCCCATGACCTCAATACCCAGTTTCTCCATTTCAGTATGCTGAGCAATATCCTTCGTCATGTTTTGAGCCAGACGTTCACTGGACTGAACAGCTTCTTTGAGTGGGACACGTTCCAAATACTTTTTGGTAAGCACCTTGGCGATATTTATCACCCGTTGGGCCAGTTTGCTTGGATCATCCGAAATATAGCGTCGCTCCTTTAAATCATACGTGTAGTTTAAAATCTGCGTCGTTCTGCGGTAATCCACAATTCGATAAGTCAGTTGCCCCTGCACTGTCACCGCTTGGAAATCATTCGTCATATCCTCAAACATGAACGGCACATCAATGGAAGAGATCGGTACGACGACAACCGAGGTAGTCGGGGCGTAGTAATAAAAAGATAATCCAACTCCCTCTCGAACCACCTTCCCATTCTTCACCTTCATGACATACTCACTGGGCTGAAATTTAACAAAATTAAATCCAAACATCGTCGTTTCCCCGCTTTCTTTATTGTGTTCGGCGCCTTGTTACTTCTTGATTGTTATTATCAAATTGTTGTTAACAATAAAATAGCACATATAAACAATAATATCAATATGACATTTATAAAAAAACTAAAGGCCGCTTCCCCTCCGATTTGCTCGGTTAGAGGAAACAGCCTCAGATTAGGAAGCATCAGCTTCCCTTTTTCTATCGGATATCACTCACATTCCATTCTCTATAGAACTGCTCCAGATACATTTCCATCCATTGATGGCGGACCTCTGCCAGCTCTCGGGCATAAGCAGTATTCATTAAATCCTTGAGTTTGAGCAGCTTTTCGTAAAAATGGTAAATGGCACTTTTACCTGCGGCGCGATAATCATACTGTGAATAGTCTTGATCCGGTTCATGCATGACACTGCCTTTTGAGCCTGCATACATAAAGGTTCTTGCAATCCCAATCGCCCCCAGTGCATCCAACCGATCTGCATCCTGTACAACCTGACCTTCCAGCGTCTCCATAGGCGGGTTTTGCCCACCATTGTAGGACATTGTAGCAATGATGGTCATCACGTGTGTGATCACATCCGGATCGTTTACATGCAGATGCAGCCACTGCTCCACTTTATCCAGCCCCGCTTGTTTGGATTCATTTAATTTTTCATCCGCTACATCATGCAGCAGTGCTGCCAGTTCACATATGAACGGATCTGCACCTTCTTTTGCAGCAATTTCAATAGACAGCTTCCTCACGCGATCAATATGCCACCAATCGTGACCACTGTGGTCATGCTCCAACTGCTGCTGTACATACGGCTCTACCTTTTGGATGATTTCTACCATTATCGCTTCCTGTTGCTCTGTTCGTCTCTTCATAAGTCACCTTTCAATCCCGTCCATATGTGCTATGTGAGGTTGGTTTGTTTTTTTATACGCATGTCCATTTGCTTAGCACGAATCATCGAGAGCGCCTTACGGGCTTCCAGCTTCCCATTCGGGCTTCCATGCTTCACTACCTCTTTTAATAATTCGGTCGCTGGTTCATACCCATGATGTCCCGAAAGCATACATGCACGTTCCTGTACATACATATCTTCATCATCCACATAGGAAAGCAATGAATCCACCTCACTGACAGGTGTAATTGCCATTAAGCTGTAAAGAAGCTGGCATCTCACATCATCCTCCATAGATGAATCCTTTTCCAATATAGCCTGTAATTCATTCTTACATCGAATATCTTCTGTTAGTTGTTTGGCACTTATGTCCCCACCAGATGGGTAATCCTTGTGCAGCTGGTCCCAATCCTGCACTGGATTTTGCCCCAACTCTGCAATTAGCGAAGCCGCATTTCGATACACTGGCGACAAATCCGTTTCCTCGTGATTGATATAACACAGTCTATATGCCAACGGCCCCTCTACATATAGACCTACATAATTAGAATGATCATCCGTCCATAGAGGGACGATATGTTTGAACACCTCGATCTGCGCCATCCACTCGATACTCTCGGCAAGCTCCTGCTCACTCAATAATCGTAGCTGAACTTTCCGCCCTTCCTGCTTCTTACGATGGATTAATAAAGCTTCCAGCATATCATCAGGCAGATAAATCGCGTGCTGTTCAAGCACCTCTCGTAAGCTCATTTTTTCACGCTCCTTATCTTTTCCACTCCAATTCTACTCTTTAAGTCCAAAAAGGACAGGCTCTCTTTATTTTATGCTATATGCGTATGGCATCAACCTCTAGCATCAGAAATCAGTAACCTAGCAAAAAAAGAACCTCCTCAACCACATCAATCGTGGTCAACGGAAGTTCTTTGGAAATTTCTGTATTGACTCTTCTCTATTCAACTGGTGTATCTTATCTACTCCACAACACCCAACTCGCGGTTTTTTTCCTTGAAACGGCTATTGTGAGAAGATACATATGCAGCTTTGTCAGCTGTCGGATCAATGTACAGCTTGGCGCTGTTGAGGGCCAAGGCAGCATCTGTGAACGTACCTGCAATCAGATACAGCTTGCTTCCGTACTCGACAAAATCGCCTGCAGCAAAAATCCCTGGTAGATTCGTTTCCAGCTTGTCACTCACCCGGGCATGCCACTCTCCCATATCCAGTCCCCAATCACGCAGGGGACCGAAATCGGATTTTAGGCCGTGATTTACGATAACTGCATCAACATTCAGCAGCTCTGTTTCGCCCGTATCTACATGATTGATCGTCACCTGCTCAATCGTCTCTCCGTTGTTGCTATGTAACTGGCTTACTGCATAAGGTGTGAGAACACGAACCGAAGAGGATTTCATACGGGCTACATTTTTCTCATGTCCACCAAAATGATCCCGACGATGTACAACTGTCACACTCGCTGCAATAGATTCCAGCTCATTCGCCCAATCTACCGCCGAGTTGCCTCCACCGGAAATCAGGACATGCTTGTCCCGGAACGGCTCCAGTTCTTGTACGGTGTAGTGCAGGTTTGTAACCTCGTAACGGTCGGCACCTTCAATCTCCAGTTTAGCCATTTTGAGAATACCATAACCTACGGCCAAAACGATCGTACGCGTCCAGTGCTGTTCCCCTGTGGCAGAAGTCAGCAGGAACGTACCATCTTCTTGCCGATCCATACCCGTAATCTGTTGCCCCAATACAATGGTTGGCTCGAACGTCCGTGCCTGCTGCTCCAGCTGGTCGATTAGCTTTTCACATAAAATCGGGGTCACCCCTCCAACATCCCATATCATCTTCTCCGGGTATATGCGCATCCGTCCGCCCAGCTCATGCTTGGCTTCGATCAGTTTGGTTTTCATATCTCTCATGCCACTGTAAAACGCAGTATACATACCGGCTGGACCGCCGCCGATGATCGTTACATCATATAATTCCAAGGACCCTGTCACTCTGCAACTCTCCCTATCGTAACGTAATATGTCTGCTTCCATTATAAGTGATAATAATTATCAATATCAATTAAGAAATAAAACATATCTGTGACAGAGGTGTTCATGACTATTGAATTACACTTTATATAGTTATCTGACTACTGCTTTTCGTTAATCTTGTGTATTAGGCAAGGATTGCTGCACTATGGCACGCAATGCTTTTTCATTCAGTCCGGTTTGCACAAATTGAAAACGGTGACCTGCCAGTCTCTGAACTCGATCTATGATCTGCCCCAGATGATAAGCTGTATGCTCCACCACATGGTAAACATCATACAAATTTATATGCTCATTTCCTCCTCTATCTTTTCAGGTGTATTTTTTAAAAAAGTCACTCCCGTGGATTATCCAATATTGTTCAGCAGGAGGGACTTCTTTCAGGAAGTTTTGATATTCTCCTTTCCACCCTACCGGGACATAGTGTTCGAAAGAAGCCGGCTCTGGAAATAGCGAGTAGAGAACTTTTTGGTCAAAATCAACATACAAAGCAGGATAGAACTCCAACACTTCATCCTTATGCTGGATTGCATCATCTAGCACCTGGAGCACTGTAGTGAGCTCTCCCGCAGCCACCTTATATTCACGGATGTGATTCAAAAATGCTCCCGCTGTGGTTTCATCTAGAATATCGATACCAAACCGTTCCTCCATCTCGGTATTCAAAAACCAATACTCTCTTTCCGTCACATACCAATTCCATTGTCCCTGAAAAATGACACCGACAATAATATTTTGTGCATATTCAGGCCATATTTTCATGAGCTTTTGTGTTCCCCTCCCTCACTTACAGCTCGATCCAAAACCGGTTTACACGGTTTCCATCTTCCTCTATGTAATCCTTGTCTGGTGTTCCGCCGTTTCGCAGAATCGTTCTTTTGGAACTGATATTATCGGAGTCGCATACGACGAGGGCTCTGGAAACACCCAACTCTTTTGCTTTGCCCAATGCCAGACTCAGCATAGTCACAGCGTACCTGTTCCCTCGTGCAGAAGGACGGATACCATAACCAATATGTCCCCCAGCATTTAACAGATGCTCGTTAAGATCATGACGGATATTCACTGCTCCGACGATCTGGTTATCTGCATCCATCAGCCAGTATGTCGAACTTTTAACCCAGCCTTCAGACAAGCCAATTCCATTTTTCTGTTGATTTAAAAACGTCAGCATACCTTCAAAATCATACGGTTCTATAGAAATCACCCAAGGCACCATTTGCTCCTGGCTTTTTTTCCATTCCTCATAAAATGAAAGATAAGCATCCTTCCAGCGCCGATCCGGCTCAACCAATCTTACAGTCTGCATCCCGCTCACGACCTCCTCTTTAAGCGCTCCATATATCTCTAATGGTCGTCATCTCTACACCCCATAGTTCTTAGTCGTTGCTTCCAGGGTTTCATCCGTCTCCGCCAGCCACACGGAACTAACCTCAAACGTCCCCGGCTCGAAAAACAATGGGAATCTCCGCTTAAACCAATCCTGCATCGGCAAATTTAGTGCTTCCTTCATATCCACCCACAGCAGATCTCCCTCAGGAGGGTTCTTTAATAGTTCACCTTCCGTTGCCGTCGCCAAATAGTTAAAGACCATATATCTCAGCCCTTGGTTTGGATCACAATATTCGTCAATGCCTTTAAATACAATTTCCGTAACGGTTAAGCCTGTTTCCTCCTTTACTTCACGAATAGCCCCGTTCACAATGCTCTCTGGAAACTCTACTTTTCCTCCTGGAGCAATATATCCCGGAAATCCCTTTCGATTCGGTCTATTCATAAGCAATACCTTGGTTCCGTCTTGAATCATGCACATGGTATAAATTTTGTGTTCCACTTCCATAGCCAATCTGATCATACCTTTCTTATTCACAATTCTCTAATCTAGCTTTTATCTTTCACACCGACATATTGTGATTAAAATCCCCCATAGAACGATCATAGTCCCTCGTCAAACAACTGTAGACCTATGATTGCAAAGGCGACGCCGTCGCCCACCTTAACGTTGACATCACCATTCATTTCTTCCGAATCTAAAACAAACGTAGCATCTCCTGCAACAATCTCCAAACATTCTATCCCGCCTGCCTCGCCGTGCATCACCTGTTGTACCATTCCTTGGATCCAATAGTCACCTAGCTTTGGTTGAGTGCGAACAATGCCTGTCTTTTCAGTAGGGCGCAGTCTTCTGAACCCTTTTATACTGGATTGATAAATCTCAACCGAAATGACACAGCCAGGAGTCAACTTGTCCAAGCTTTGTTTATACGGAACAACATACGCATATCCCGAGGTCAACTCACACCAAAAAAAAGCCCAGTAGCCGTATACCTTTTCCTCGCCAATTCTACGAATGACGATCTTTTCATCTTTATATACTTCGTTGATCCGTACGCGCATATTCGGAGTCCTCAGTAGATATTTTTCTTATAATAATAGTGTTTAAAGCCTCTAGGAGCCTCATCGATAACACCGACTACTTCATACCCATGTTTCTCATAGAATTCAGGCGCTTGAAAAGAAAAGGTATTTAGTTGTATAAAATTACATCCTTTATCACTAGCCATCTGTTCGATTTCGCCAAGCAGTTGCGAACCGTAGCCCTTTCCTCTATGGCCCTCATCTACCCACAATATATCAACCTCCACCCAGTTCCAACATAATACACTTAAAAGTCCACCGATAACCTGGCCTTCTCCATTTTTGAGCGTAAAATTAATCTCTTCATATTGAGTTTGAATATCTGCCGGGACGTATTTTGCATTAAACTCAATCAGCTTATTTCTGACGAAACGAGCTTCATCCCTACTACTTCGACTCACTTGAGGTTCCAGCGTCATGGCATAAATCCTCCAAATTAGAATGTTTACTAATACTTACTGATTCCATCTATAAAACTAGAGTTAGAAACCTTTCATCTTCCCACTGTTATTTATTGTATATACTTTTTTATGTTTAGTCACATGATTCATTATGAACTGATATAAACGCAAAAGCAGGCTCTCTATGAAACTAAGAGCCTGCATCCCCCCGGCGTACACTGAATGAATATGGACTGACCCATACCGAACTTCTTCTCTTTATCCTAGACCATAGTCAAGGAAAGTACCCTCCGCAGGACGGGGAGCTGAGCCCTACTCTAGACAGGAGCAAGTCAAGGGATAATTTGTTACTCTTAGCAGAGATCATTGAACGTGTTTTTAAAAAATTGAAGGTAGGGGAAAGGTGTATGATCCGTATTAGTCAATTGGTTCAGGAAAGATTCATGTTCCTGCTCAAATTTTTGTATTCGCCTGCATATGTGGGTAGCGTAACACCCAGTTCCAGATTTTTAGCTAAAAATATGATAGAATCCATTCCATGGAGTGAAGTTCATGCCGTGGCTGAGCTTGGGGCTGGCACAGGGGCCATTACCCAATACATCCCGTCTACGACAACAATTCAACCTAAGGTTTTGCTCTTTGAGAAGGACCCGACCATGCAGCAAAGCTTAAAAAAAAGGTTCCCGAATTATCTATGCTATTCCGACTCGCGTGAGCTTCAGCTTGCTATGAAAAATGCTCAAGTTGAACAGCTTGACTGTATAATCAGCGGACTGCCGTTCTTTAACTTTCCACAAGTGATGCGAGATCAAATCGTAGAACAAATTCATCTATCACTGCGGGATGGAGGAATGTTTGTCGCCTTTCAATATTCTAAACAGATGAAACAGCAGCTAGGTGAATGGTTTGATATTGAAGAAATCAAGTTTGTACCTATGAATGTTCCACCCGCATTCGTCTATGTATGCCGAAAGAAAGCTTAAGGAAGGAGTATGGGTATGGATGTTGAATATTTAATTTCCATCATCGAACAGTATGGTTATGCAGCATTATTCTTCTGTCTATGGCTGGGAATTGTGGGCCTGCCCATTCCAGACGAAGTCATAGTGATGACTGGCGGGGCCGTAACAAGCATGGGGATCCTTCATCCGTTACCTGCTTTTTTTATTGTATATCTTGGGGTTGTATCTGGTCTGTCCTTGGGTTATGTGTTGGGGAGAAACCTGGGTACACCCATTTTGGATCGTTTGCGTCGGAAGAAAAAAATGGACAAGTACATTACATTTTCAGAAAATTTAGTACATAAGTATGGAAAATTCACTATATGTATCAGCTATTTGCTGCCGGTCGTTCGCCACATTGTCCCTTATATTGTGGGGATCAATAGGATGAGTTTCAAGCGTTATGCCCTCTTTTCTTATTCAACGGGCTTGGTTTGGACGCTGATCTTCTTTTTGCTTGGACGTCTCTTTGGCGATCATGTACAAGCAGCGGGAGATTTGATTCATCGTTATGGCATGCAGATGGCATTGCTTGTCACCGTGCTGGTAATCATATTTTTGATAATGAAATTTGTATGGGGGAAGAAAACAACAGAGGAGTAAGGTATAGCCTTAGATGGGCGGTCGGCTAGTCTCCTGCAAAGGAGGTGATGCCTGTGGAGGTTAAAGATACGCTGATGTTGATGATTCAATTTGCAACGTTGGTGATCTTGATTATTTCCTTCAACAAAAAGAAATAGACCGCCCTCTGGAAAAGGTTAGCGGTCTATTTCACTAATCCAACCCTACAGCCACCGCCCTTATAAGCAGCTGTTGCCAAAGAGTAAGGATGTTGGTAGCATCCTTACTCTTTTTTAGTATATACCTATTGGCTATAGTTTATCACAAGAAAAACCATATTGCCAATATGGAAAAGCCTTTTAAGGGCGGCCTTCACATCACGTTACTTCTTTAATTGAAGCAGCTTGACCAGCTTGTCATGAATGGCCGTATTCGAGTAATTTCCACTAAATTGCGAGGAGCCTGGACCCATGGCAGTCAATGCCACATCTATTCCAGTGTGTCCTTTGGTCGTCCAATCAATATAGAATGTTTCGTTCGTGCCATGAATGGTGAAAGGACCGTCTTCATTAGTTGTACCATCGTCGGCTTCATCTTTCGCATCCTTACCTTCAATCGCCAAACCGCCTGTTTCATGGTCTGCCGTCACTAATACCAAGGTATCCGGATGCGCTTTGGCATAGTCCTTAGCTACTTTGACAGCCTTATCCAGCTGTTGCCCGGCTTTAATGGTTAATTCACCTTCATTATCATGCGCCATCTCATCCGTTCCTTCTTCCTCTACCATCAGGAAAAAGCCTTTTTTGTTTTTGGATAGAACATCAAGCGCTTTAGCTGTCATGTCTGGCAAAGAAACCGTTGGGTTGTAAGAATTGCCTAGTTTATTGTGAGCTTGAAACATTTCTTCATTGGCGAACAGCCCTAGCAGTTTAGAGCCTTTGGCTGCTTTCATTTCCGCCTGATCTGTCACATAGCTATAACCCAACTTCTTTGCTTGCTCCACCAAATTTCCTTGCGTCCCTTTACTAGCTTCCTCAGGATCTTCTGCCGGTGCATCCGGGTGTTTACCTGCTGTTCCTGCAGGGTACCAGAAATCCTCGCCCCCGCCCAGAATCACGTCCAGTTTGCTTTTCTCAAGATACTGCTTGGCAATCTCGCTTTGCGCAGAGCGTTTTTCGACATGCGCACCAAAGGCCGCTCCCGTTGCATCAGTCACTTGGCTTGTCGTCACCACTCCTGTAGACATACCTGCTTTTTTAGCCAGCTCCATAATGGTGGTGACTGGTTTTTTATTCAAATCCACCCCGATCGCGCCGTTATACGTTTTGACACCTGTTGCAATGGCCGTCGCAGCGGCAGCAGAATCTGTAACTAGGTTGTCCCCTGAACTTGTGCTAACTAGACCCGTTACAGGCATTTTGTCCATTTCAAGTAATCCCGACTTTCCAACCGTTGCCAGGCGAATCGCGTTGCGACTGGCTTCTCCCATACCATCACCAATAAAGAGGATGACGTTTTTAGGAGTATCCGCTTTAACTGATGCAGACTTCTGTGCCTTGGACTCTGTTACAGGGGACTTCGTAGAAGTCGAGGCTGCAAAAGCTTTAGGGATATCGGCAGATAATAAGGGTACAGTCAAAACGGTAACAGCACTTAATGCAAGGATACTCTTTTTCATGGAACGCTTTTTCACAAGGTCACACTCCAATAAATTTAATATTTCATATATGATAAGTTCATCATATATTTGTTTTGTAAAAAAACGTAAAGCAATAGATTTTATGAATGTAAAAATTGGAGTGGTCGCCTATTTTTTTATAACACATAAAAAAGGCATCGACTTGGGTATACCAAAAGTCAATGCCTGCTGGCGTTTATATTAAATGGCGGCGATATTTTTGCCGATGGGCATGGTGTAGTACAACGGTTTTTGCTGTCCATTCTGCTGGTAGACTACAAGCAGCAGTGTGCGGCCTTCGGCTGTTAACGGGCTACCGCCACTCAGGATATGATCCAGACTGAACGGCAGCACATCAAGTACAGCGTGCTTTTGCAGTTCCTTTTCACCCAGCTTCAAGGAAGCAAAGGCTGGGATCATCTCGCGGTATGGCTGCGGCTGTTGGCTAGCCACATCCGTTTCACCCACGCTTTCCTTACCCACATCTGCCACCGTAGGTGACAGCAGCGCATCCGGATGCTGAAGAACCATTTTCATATAGCTGGACCAATCGTCTTTCTCCAAGGTATGTTCCCACCAGATTTTACGCGGCTTATATTTATGGTTTAGGAAATAATCGAGCTTCATCAGTCCAAGCACCATATCCATTCGCTGGGTTCCTCGCGATTCTAGAAAAGACTGGAGACGCGTAAATAAGTCTTCGAGCTGATGTCCGATTTTCTGCCAGCCCTGTCCTTCCCAGTAGTCTCCGAATTCCTGAAAGAAGTCAAAGGCGGACGAGAATTCACGCTCAATCAGGTAGTTCACCGTATGGTCCATGCGATGAGAATTCCAGTATTTTTCCAATACGTCTTCCAAGCGTTTGAGCCGTACGATATCGGCAAAGGAAAGGACGTCATTGCTCAACATTTCATACGGCGCAACATCCATATACGTATAGTTGTATTTATCGGCGTCAAGCCGCAAACCTGTACCACGCAGCATTTTGAGGAAGCCAAGCTGAAGCTCTTCTGGTCCGAGCGCAAAAACGTCATTAAACGTTTTACGGAATGTGTTGTAGTCCTCCAATGGCAATCCGGCGATCAGATCCAGATGCTGGTCGATTTTGCCGCTTTGCTTGACCTTTGTAACGGTGCGGGAAAGCTTGGTAAAGTTCTGGCGGCGCTTAACCAGCTCATTGGTGGGATCATTCGTTGACTGGACACCGATCTCAAAGCGAAACACTCCCGGTGGCGCGTTCTCCGCCAAGTAATCCAATACCTCGGGACGCATAATATCTGCTGTAATTTCAAACTGGAAAACACAACCACGATGATTTTCAATCAAAAACTTGAACATTTCCAGCGCATAATCGCGTTTGATATTGAATGTTCGGTCCACAAATTTAATCAATTTGGCCCCGTTGTCTATCAGGTACAGAATATCCGACTTGGTGCGCTCGATATCGTAATAACGCACCCCGACCTCAATGCTGGACAGACAAAATTGGCAGCTGAACGGACAGCCCCGGCTCGTTTCAAAATAAACAACCCTTTTCCCAAGTTCGGGGATATCCTCCGCAAAACGATAGGGCGACGGGAGCTCGTTCAAGTCCGCTTTTGGACGACCGGGCATGATAATGACCTCTTCGCCTTTACGGTAAGCCAGTCCATATACAAAATGGAACTTGCGATCCCCCTCCAGCTCCTGCAGTAGTTGATGGAAGGT
>NZ_JCAJRU010000169.1:0-11502 GCF_059447605.1 Paenibacillus sp. N119s
ATTTGCCACCGATGACTGCGAGAGTCAATTCTTTATCACAATTAATCAGCTTCAAATCAATCCGGTCTTTTACAGTTGTGATGTTCATCGACCTCCTGTCCGTAGTTATTCCAAGTATACTATGTATGACGACAGTTTCGCAAAAGGAGATACATCCATTTTGGAAACTAAGCATACGTTTGGATACGGATCGATTGAAATCACAATCTGATGATGTGCGCCAGGCTGGAAGATTCCAGAAATCTACGATGGTTAAGCAGAAATAACAATGGTGTTAAAGGACTCGGGCTCCAGCTCCAAACGGTGTGTTGTTTCTCCGGCAGACAGATTCAGCACGCGAGATTCCTTGAACGGGTTAGCGATGACGAGAACTCTTTGCCCGTCTGTATTTTGAAAGGCAACCGCATTTCCAGCCCAGGAACCTCGAATTCCAATGCGTCTGGCCCCAGGTAATACAAAATGAGAAAAGTGCTTCATCACGTAATATTCCGGATTCAAAAGAGATTTTCGATCCGCTGGATCAACGGTGATCATCGAATTTTGCTCCCAGCCCCATGTGCTCTTGCCTTTCGGCTCCAGAATCATATTCCAGTAAATATAAGCGTTCACCCCATTGGTGAAGTAGTGCTGATACAGGTTATACACATATTTGGCGTAGTCCCAAGAGTTTTCTCCGTTCCCGCATTCATTTTCGGTTTGCATGTAACGAAGCTCAGGATAGCTGGCCACGGTGCGCTGAATGGCATTTTTGCCTGCCCACTGGTAGCCTACCCCCTTAATATATTTGTAGGCCTCAGGGTCACTCAACACGGTGTGGGCATATTCATCGAATCCGGTCGACGTCTTTTTCGTTAATTCCTCCCACGGATCAGGGGCGTTAATGGTACCCAGCCAAATTTCCGTATCCAATCCGTGCTCCTCAAAAGCAGGACCCAAATAGTCGCGAATAAATTCACGCAGCTGCTCCCCGGTCCATACACAGGAAGGAAATTTTTGATCGGCAATGACTTCATTTTGAACATGAATCTGATGAATGGTAATACCTGCCTCGCGGTATGCCTGAACAAATTTGACAAAGTATAATGCATACGCTTTCGAAATATCCTTTTCCCAGCGCAGCGTTCCGTAATTGTAGGCTTTGGGTGATTTCATCCATGTCGGTGGGCTCCAGGGTGAGGCGAACAACTTCAAGTCCGGATTGAGCTGTAACGCTTCACGGATAAAAGGTAGGAGATATTGCTGATCGCGCTCAATGGAAAAGTGCTTCATCTCCATGTCGCCATCCGTTTCATTGTGACTGTACCATTCCAGCGCGTAGTCACTCGCTCCAATAGGAAGACGGCATATTGTGAATTTGTGCTCGCCCTCCGGGTGAAAGAGAGCATGAAGCACCTGAGCTCGTTTTTCGCTGTCCAAATGATTCAGGGCCACATAACCCAATTCATTAAAACAGCCGCCAAAGCCTTCTACAAGCTGGTATGTTTCTCCCGTAAGGGTTAGGTTGGCACTCTCCTGGGTTTCGGTCAAATGATGGGCTAGGGATTGCCAAGCATCAGCTTGGGAAGTGGAAAACCACTGAATGGTTGGATTGCTCATATGTTACCCTCCTGTTCAGGCTTTTTGTTTCTCTACATATTATAGGGTAGGATCATAGGGGAAGAGATGGTCTGAACCAAGACAAATTTGCCCTAATCCAAGGTGAAATTTGCGGATGAGAAGTTTTTGTAGATTAAGAAGTGTTAAGAACACATAAAGTACACATCTCTTTGATAAGCTATGGTCCTAGAATGACCGAAAGAGGGAAGTCGATTGAATAAAAGAGTTCTTCTCGTGGAGGATGAAATACGTATTCGTGAAGTCATTGCGGATTATTTTAAACAAAATAATTGGGAAGTCTATGAAGCAGGTAATGGAAAAGATGCGCTCCTCTGGTTTGAATCGGTTGAGCCGGACCTGATCATACTCGATATTATGATGCCTGAGCTGGATGGTTGGGAAGTATGCCGTCAGGTACGCAGCCGTTCAGGGGTGCCGATTATTTTGCTAACGGCCAAATCCGGGGATGATGATAAAATATTGGGCTTTGAGCTGGGGGCAGATGACTACGTGACCAAGCCTTTCAGCCCCAAGGTGCTGATTGCCCGCGCGAACGCCCTGATGAAACGGGTGGAGGGACATGTACAGCCGGAGTCGCATATTTTGCGGTTCGGCAACGCTATGCTCAACACGATGGCTCATCGGCTTGAGGTGGAGCAGGCAGAAGTTGAGCTGACGCCAAAGGAGTATGAGTTGCTGCGGCTGCTTATACATAATAAAGGCATTGTTGTTTCACGGGATGCCATACTGAACCGGGTATGGGGGATCGATTTTGAAGGGGATACACGAGTTGTTGATACGCATATCAAAAAGCTGAGAAGTAAGCTGGGACGTGAATCACGCCATATCCGCACGGTGTTTGGCACAGGCTACAGGTTTGAGGAGGAAGAATGAACAAACGGGGAGTTACCTTTAAGTTGTTCATTATGACGGTTGTATTTTTCCTGTGTTTTTACGGCATGGTGATTTTAAGTCAGTTGCTGTTTTTTGAAAATTTTTATCAGCAGCAGAAGATTGGGCGTGTGGAAAGCCGCTTGCAAAGCTTCGCTCAAAGTTATGTTCAGGAGGCCTGGGGATCGGGCAGGGTTTCGCGTGAGGCAGCTCGTTTTATGCTTCAAAATAAAAACCAGTTGGCGATTGTAACGCTGGACGGCAAGGTAAAGCTGGATGATGCGTTTCATATCAATCTCAGAAAAGCTGATGGTAAAATCGTTAAAATATCGCTGTCCTTGTTTATGAATGAGTACGGAGATGAGCTGAGAGCTGCCCGGATTCAGCCTGGTGATCAAGTCACTGTGGAGGGTGATGTGCTGGGAACCGATGGCATCTCTTCTGCCAATTTTATTTATCCAACAGGCATACAGAAGCTTGGTTTCAAAAAAATAGGATCGACCTCGGAAGAGACAGGCACAGATGACGGTGTAAGGTTGTCCGGTACGGTGACAGAGATTGTACTGCCGGATCTGAAAACCTGGAGTCAGCGACAAGGTTTACTGTTTAGTGCGCTGGAGGAATGGTTTCCTTTATCCCAGGATCATCTGAGGAGGCTTAAAAATTTTGAGGTGTTGGAGGAAGAGTGGACGGAACCTTGGACAGGGGTACGCAATGCAGTTATCGTCCATCCTGTTCGTCAGAGCACAGGCGAGATTGATCTCCTGTTCACTGTGACATCGTTGCAGGAAATCAGTGAGACGAATGAGGCTTTACGCTGGTTTTATCTGTACCTGGGGATCGGCGGATTTGCACTCATTTTGATTTTGTCCCTGTTCTATTCCCGAATGGTAACCCGTCCGCTCATTACTTTGAATAATACCGCCAAGCGGATGGCCAAGCTCGATTTTACAGCCCATACACCAATTCGGCAAAATGATGAGCTGGGCAGTCTGTCCTACAGCATGTATACCCTGTCCCAGAACCTGGACACAGCTTTACGCGAGCTTCAGGAGGCTAATCAGCAATTGGTCGAGGACATGGAACAGAAGCAGCGGATGGAGGCTGTGCAACAAGACTTTTTTGCCAATGCTTCTCATGAACTGAAAACCCCGCTAAGTATCATCAAAGGATTTGCGGAAGGACTACAAGATGGGGTTAGCGCCGGGAAGCAGGATCATTATATGAAAGTCATTGTTGAGGAAGCGGACAAAATGGAGCGATTGGTCAAGGATATGCTGGACCTAGCCAAATTGGAATCCGGAACCCTTAAGCTTCGCAAGGCGACCTTTATCTTGAGTGAGCTAGTGGAGGAGGTCGTGGATAAGCTCTTCCACCTGTTGAAGGAGAAGAAGCTGGAAGTGGTCATTATTCCTGCCAATGAGCTGCCGATTCATGCCGATATAGCATGGATGGAACAGGTGATTATCAACTTTGTTGTCAACGCCATACGGCATGCCGAGGAAGGAAGCTCCATCACGATTCGTATTGAAGGTTCTGGGGAAGTCAATACGTTTTCCATTGAAAATAAGGGCGAGACCATCCCGGACGATCAGCTAGAGCTGATCTGGAATCGTTTCTACCGGGCTGAGTTGTCTCGTAGCCGCCAGACAGGTGGGACAGGACTCGGGCTGTCGATTGTTAAACGGATTCTGGATTTACATGAATTCCGCTATAAGGCGGAGAATACCAAGGACGGCGTCCGTTTTGTCGTTATATTCGGAGGCTAAGTTATGGCAAAGGAGTTAACGAAATGAAATGGAATTGGTTGCCCTCGCTTTGCACGCTTGCAAATCTGGGGGCCGGGGTCCTATCCCTGTATTTTACGATTCATGAGCAATATATGACCGCCTTTACCCTCGTAGTGGTGGCTGCCTTATGGGATGTACTGGATGGTTTGCTGGCCAGGCTGCTGCATTGCTCCAGTGATTTTGGCAAGCAGCTTGATTCGCTGGCGGATGTGGTCTCATTTGGAGTTGCTCCTGCCTTTCTAATCTTGCTGTACAGGCTCGGTGATACTCATTGGATAGGTCCGTTTGTAGCTGTGTTGTTTGTGATATGCGGTGCGGTGAGGTTGGCGAGATTCAACCTGATGGCTTTTAGCAAAGGTTTTGTGGGTATGCCCATAACGGCTGCGGGTGTGATTTTGTCCCTTGTGTTTTTATGGAGTGAGCATTTGAAGCCGGAGTTGTTGCTGGCACTCATGGTAGTGCTGTCATTCCTGATGGTTAGCCGTATTCCCTTCCCGTCCTTCAAAAAATAATCGGTCAGGAGGTGGCGTTCCTATGGAATGGGCCATCAGCATGATTACACAATACGGATATATCGCTATTTTTGCACTTCTTGCCCTTGGAATTATTGGGCTGCCTGTTCCTGATGAAATTATTATGGTGTTTGTCGGCTATCTATCCTCTATCATGGTACTGAATTATTCCGTATCTATATTAGTGAGTTTCATTGGAGCAATGACCGGGATGATGATCAGTTACACGCTAGGCAAAAAGCTGGGGCAGCCGCTCGTAGATAAGCACGGCAAGTGGGTAGGACTGACACCGAAGCGGTTTGCACGGGTAAAGGGCTGGTTTGCGCGTTTCGGATTGTGGACCATTTTGTTCGGTTACTTTATTCCAGGAGTCAGACATGCAACCAGCTATTTGTCAGGGCTGAGTGCGATGCCTGTCCGAAAATATATGCTGGTGGCCAGCGCCGGTTCTCTCGTATGGACGCTGATCTTTATCTCCATTGGTTACATTGCCGGGGCGAATATAAACTTTCAGTAAGGTAGCCGCAAAAGTAATGTAGCATTTTTCACGTATTGCACCGATAATATATAAAAGAACCTGTACAACCAGTGAGGGGATCTGTATTGAATGTATTAATGAAGTATATTAAAAAGTTACCTGGTTTTTTGCAAATGATCTTGAATATCTCGCTGTTTTTAGTCGGATTGGTTCTAAGCTTCTTACTTCTAAAAGAAACATGGTCCATATTTTCATATGTGTTCTTGTATACAGAAGCCGACAAAAATTACTATGAATTCACGGAAGAGCTGCTTGTATTTTTCTTGTATTTTGAATTCATTGCATTAATCGTTAAGTACTTTAAAACCAATTTTCATTTTCCATTACGTTATTTCATCTATATTGGGATTACAGCCGTCATCAGGCTCATTATTGTGGACCATGATGATGCTCAAAATACATTCTGGTGGTCCATTGCTATCCTAGTCATGGTAGGTTCTCTATTGATTGCTAACAGTAAATTGTTAAAGAGAGAAAGTTAATGCCGGGGAAGATTGCAAGGGTGACAGTCAAGTAGGAGAGAGGGAATAAACACGAATGGTAAGAAACTGGATGAATCATGCAGGCGTCAGGCGGGGAGCTGTCCTTGCGATAATCGTTTTACTGCTCTTCATGTTAAGAAGCATGATGAATATTATTTTGTTAACACTGCTGCTTACGATCCTGATTGGCAGTATATATAACGGTGTGAACAAGCTGATCAAGCGGTTCGCCAACGTGCCGCCTATGATCGTGCTGCTGCTGGTATATGGGTTGCTGATCTTGATTATCGTGTGGGGAGTATACCGAATGGTGCCGCTAATCAGCGTACAGGTCAAGCAGGTATATCTGATGATTCAGCAGGCGTATATGTATCCTGACCGTAACCAATGGAATGAAACGATTATTGAATTTATGGACACGCTCAATGTTCAGCGGCTATTTGAGCCTGGCTGGAATGCGGTAATGAAAATCAGCCAGCTGGGAACACAACTGCTGGTATCGATTATTTTGAGCTTGTTCTTCCTGATGGAAAAGTCCTATATTACACGCTTTACAGCTACGTTTACGGATAGTAAGCTGGGTTGGTTCTTCAAGGAAGTGGGTCATTTTGGGCGCATGTTTCTGGGTACATTCGGGAAGGTGCTGGAAGCTCAACTGTTGATTTCACTCATCAACTGTATATTGACGACAACAGCTCTCTGGATTATGGGTTTCCCCAATCTGCTCGGCCTCGCGCTCATTATATTCCTGTTGGGATTGGTGCCCGTGGCGGGTGTGTTCATTTCCCTGATCCCGCTCGGTCTGATTGCGTTTAGCGTCGGGGGAATCAATTATGTGATTTATTTGGTTATTCTGATCGTGGTGATTCATGCGATCGAAGCCTATTTCCTGAACCCGAAGCTGATGTCATCCAAAACCAATTTACCGATCTTCTTCACCTTTGTTGTATTGATTTTCTCTGAGCACCTGATTGGGGTGTGGGGGTTGATTGTAGGTATCCCGTTGTTTGTTTTCTTCCTTGACCTGATCGGGGTACAACGCAAACAAGAGAAGGATACCTAATATAGTACTACACGATGCGAATATAATATTGATTATGGATGCTTGATCACAAATGCCTGCGAAGCCGCAGGCATTTTTTTGATTTTCCTGGCGTTGACTGTAGTACACTGAGTATCAAGATTAGATCAAGTTAAAAGAAACGAGATGATATGTATGGAACAGAAGATTAAGATATTGGCTATATCGGGGAGTCTTCGTCAAAAGTCTTCCAATACCGCACTTATGAAGGCTACTATTGGACTGGCTTCTGAAAATATAACATTCACGGTATATGACGGTTTGGGGAACCTGCCCCATTTTAATCCTGACTTGGATGTAGAGGAGGGACCAGCTTCCGTAAGAGAACTTCGGGAGCAATTGAAACAAGCTGATGGAGTGCTGATCTGTACGCCCGAATATGGGAATGGTGTGCCAGGTGCTTTGAAAAATGCCTTGGATTGGCTCGTATCTTCAGGTGAATTTGTAAATAAGCCCACAGCAGTCATTAGCGCCTCACCGTCCCCTATGGGTGGCAACCTGGCTCATGCTTCGCTGCTGCTCACATTGCAAATGATCAACGCAGAGATTGTGGAAAATGGAAAGGTCATTATTCCACATATCACATTAAAGCTGAATCAAGAAGGCATCATTACAAACGCTGAAACCAGACAGGAGCTGGAAGCATTACTTCTGGGTCTTGAGCAAGCATGCAGAGGACAGGTATAGGAAAATCCAGAGTATATCCCTTCATCATAGAAGGATATACTCTTTTTTCGGATGGCCACCTACTTCGTATTCAACGGCAGGTGTTCATCAGTTTTCTAAATGTTAGTTGTGTCTAACAAACTCTCATAAACCTTTAATCGGTAGATTTTTCTGCATATCGCGTTGCATGGAAGACATCATCTCCGGCCTTAAGGAATCCATCGTTTTTAGCATATGAGCTTCCATTTCTGCATGAATAGCAAAGTCCACCTAGCACTTTTTCAGCTATAAGATAAAATCATTTCGGCCACGGCCTTTTTGATACCCGCAGCATTGCGGGTAAATGTACCTAAAAGCGATACTCATATCGCTACTTCGGAAGCATAAGCTCTAATAAGACGCCGTCAGGCGCTTCTTCTTATTGCAGACCCAAGCATTAATGCGGCGCAAGAGCAAGATAATAGCGCATATCCTTATTCTCACAAGTTATTTTAAGATAAAAAGAACGGGTATCTAATTATAGGGAGATGAGGGAACGGAAATGATTAATGTAACGAAACTACTTACTGGTATGAAGGGAGAAGGCGATGACCTTCGTTATACCATTAAGCCGGGACACAAACCGCATGGCGTTTCCGCCGGCAGAGGGCCTGTCGTCGTATGGAATTCGACACGGGCTTGCAACTTAACCTGTAAACATTGTTATGCGAATGCCTGTCCTGCCCATGATCCCGATGAAATGTCGACGGAGGAAGCTAAGGGGTTTATTGATAATCTGGCCGCCTTCCAGGTGCCGGTACTGCTTTTTTCCGGTGGAGAGCCTCTGATCCGCAAAGATATTTATGAGCTGATTTCTTATGCGTCAAGCAAAGGACTTCGGCCGGTAGTATCGACCAATGGCACATTGATTACCATGGACAGAGCGAAGATGCTAAAAGAAGCAGGGGTTAAATATGTCGGTGTAAGCCTGGATGGGCTGGAAGAGCGCCATGATGAATTTCGCGGGCGAAAAGGAGCCTTTAAGCAGGCGCTCCAGGGTATCCGAAACTGCTTGGCCATCGGTCAGAAGGTAGGGGTCCGGTTCACGATCAGCAGACATACATATGAAGACTTGGATGGAGTCCTTGATTTGATCGAGCGGGAAAATATTCCTCGGGCCTGCTTCTACCATCTCGTCTATTCCGGCCGCGGGAGCACTCTGCAGCAAGAGGATGTTACCCATGAACAATCCCGGCATGCTCTTGACCGGATTATGGCTAAAGCGATGGACCTGCATGGCAAAGGCCAACAGGTGGAATTGCTCACCGTTGATAATCATGCGGATGGCGTTTACTTATACCAGCGGATGATGGAGCACGACCCGGAGCGCGCGGCAGAACTGCTTGGCTTGCTTCAGAGAAACGGCGGCAACCGTTCTGGAATAGCCATCGGCTGCGTGGATTGGCACGGCAACGTCTATCCCGATCAGTTCACGAGAGATATCGAAATCGGCAATATCCGCAAGCAGAAATTCAGCGAGATTTGGCGTGATGCCGCTCATCCGCTAATGGTCGGCCTGCGCGACCGTAAATCGCTGCTAAAGGGACGCTGTAGAGAATGCAATTGGCTGGATATCTGTAACGGGAATTTCCGGGCCCGGGCTTCGGTAAGCGGTGATTTCTGGGCGGAGGACCCATCCTGTTATTTAAGTGACCGTGAAATTGGAATCGTATAACACTGGAAAGGAAGGCTGAATACGCATGCTCGTTTCCTGGAATGTGACCAAGAAATGCAATTTATACTGCGAACACTGCTATCGCGACTCGGGGCCGACATCGTCTGTAGAAGACCAGCTAACCACGGAGGAAGGCATCCGGCTCATTGATCAGATCAAGCAGGCCGGATTCAAGCTTCTCATATTCAGCGGTGGCGAGCCCTTGATCCGTGAAGATCTCTGCGAATTGATCGCGTATGCCTCGTCGATCGGCCTTCGTCCCGCACTTGGCAGCAACGGCACGCTTCTGACCGCCGCCAAAGCTGCGGAGCTGAAAAAAGCGGGTCTGGGGGGCATTGCGATCAGCATAGACAGCGCTACGCCTGAGTATCACAACCGGTTCAGGAATGCGCCGGAAGGCTGGCAGCAAGCATTGGAGGGCATCCGTTATGCCCAGGAAGCCGGGCTGAGAGTGCAGATTAACATGACGCTGACTGAGGGCAATATGGATGATTTCGTACAGGTTGCCCAGCTTGCCGAGGAGCTTCATGTATCCTCTCTGCACCCGTTCTTTCTCGTCCCGACCGGACGGGCCGTCCATATCGAAGAAGACGGGCTGAAGCGGGAACGGTATTACTCGGTTCTGCGCAGTGTTCTGTCCAAACAGAAATCAACATCCCTTGAAATCAAACCGACATGCGCTCCCCAGTTCATGCCGCTTGCCAAGAGCATGGGGCTGGAAATGCGGTACACGCGCGGTTGTCTGGCCGGGATCTCCTATTGTTCGGTGCTGCCGAGTGGCGAGGTGCATATTTGTCCGTACCTGCCGGTCAAGGTGGGGAATGTTCGCGAGCAGCCTTTTGATGAAATATGGCGGGACAATCCGGTGTTTCGGGATTTAAGGGACTTCAAGAAATATGAAGGAGAATGCGGCTCCTGTCCCGATGTGGGCATTTGTGGCGGCTGCCGGGCGAGATCGTACTATTACAGCGGCGGCAATTTCATGGCCGAAGAGCCGTGGTGTTACAAAAGATCGGCAGCGCTGTAAGCTGGGGAGGTGGGAATAGTGGACCTGGATTCGAACGACCGGAAGCTACTGAATCGGCTGCAAATCGGGCTTCCTCTGGTCAGACGCCCTTGGAATGCCATTGCGGAGGAACTGGAATTGTGCCAGGAAGATGTGCTTCCAAGGCTTGAAAGGCTGAAGAAAGAGGGATTTATCCGGCGGATCGGCGGGGTGTTTAATCCGGCGGGACTGGGATTTAGAGGTTGTCTGTATGCGATGGCAGTCAGGGAGGAGCTTTTTTACCAGACCGCTGCTGTCGTCAACAGGTATAGAGGCGTAACCCATAACTACCGCCGGCGCAGCAGGCTCAATATGTGGTTCACGCTGACTTCCCGGACCGAGGAAGAACGGGGGGCTATTATTGAAACGATTCGTGAAGCGGCGGGCGGACCGCTGCTATATGAGTTTCCCTCCGAGCAATTATTCAAACTAAAAGTCTTCTTGAATATGGAAGAAAAGGCTGATGCATCAGCCATTACACCCAGCCCGAACTTGAATGGAGTCGCAACTTCCAAACAGGAACCGTGCAAACTAGAAATAACGGATTTGCAGCTGATCCGCGAACTGCAGGGAGATCTTCCGTTGTCAACTGAACCGTATACCGAGATTGCCAATAACACAGGTTGCAGCTTGGAAGAGGTGTTTCTGCGCTTGCAGGCGCTGCAGGCAGGAGGAGCACTCAAACGAATCGGAGCCGTTCTAAAGCATAGGGAAGCGGGATTTTCAGCCAATGGCCTATTCATCTGCGTACTTCCTGAGGAGCATATACCTGAGGCAGGAAAAAGGCTGGCTGGTTATTCGGAAGTCAGCCACTGCTACAAGCGCCAGGCGCACCCCGATTGGCCGTATAATTTATACGCCATGATTCATGGACCCGATGAGGCGTCTGTTTGGAAAGTTGCGGAGCAATTTGTTCGGCGGGAAGACATCAAGGATTACGATATTCTGTTCAGCACGGAAGAATTGAAGAAAACGAGCTTTTCGATCTAAAGCGCTTCTTATATTCACACGGATGCCGTCTCTTCAAGGACAGCGTCCGTTTTTCGTGTTGACAGGTTAACGCTCTTTGACTATATTGATTTATTCGTAATGCTTACAATTTTACACAGACCGGAAGTACCGAGCGTGCAGTCTGAAAGCATCGGCAAAGGCGCCGCTAACCTTAATTGGTCGACGGGGCCCTTTTT
>NZ_JCAJRU010000170.1:0-11337 GCF_059447605.1 Paenibacillus sp. N119s
CTCCTTCTTCCCAAAAAGTAAGCTTACATAAGTCGCTTAGTACTATTATCCTCTGTATATTTTACTGCCAGCTTTGAATCATTTGAATATCCTCCTGATGTGTACCATCAGATCCCGCTTCACTCTCCAAAACGACGGGAATACCTCTTACAGCTTCTTGTTCTGTTATCCAGCGCATACCTTCAGTACCAATGTAACCTTGCCCTACACGCGCATGTCTGTCTTTTTTTGAGCCGTACGGGTATTTGGAATCGTTCAAATGAACTCCGCAGAGCGCTGACCAATAGCCAAGACGATCTCCTTTTTCAAGCAATGCTTCGTCTATTCCACCGTTCCACAAACCTGCTGCATATGCATGACAAGTGTCCAGGCAAAATCCGATGCTGCCAGAATCTCGACACAGTTGGCGAATTTGGACCATTTCCTCCAGCGTAGTTCCCATAGGACCGTGATCCCCAGCTTGGTTTTCAATTAATATTTTAGCATTTCCCTGCCAGCCACCCAGCACATCATTAAGGCAGTTAATAATGTTATGATAGCCCTCCAGCGGGTCAGACGAATGCAGATGTCCAAAATGAACAACTATTCCCTTCGATCCACAGGCTTCAGCAATATCCAGATCATTGCGTAATGAAGTAACCATCAGGTCATAAAGTTCCTGACCCCGTTCGCGACCATGAGCTGGATTAACGGGATATGGCGAGTGAGCAATGGATTGAAGCTGGTACTCTGAACAGTAAGCTTTACAAGCAGCGGCATCTGTGGAGCTCCATTCCTTTAGCCTAAGACTACGAGGATTTTTCGGAAAATATTGAAATGAACGTCCTCCCTGCTCTCGCGCACGTATAGCAGCTTTGGAAAAGCCACCACGCGTACTCACGTGGGAGCCGATGAGCAATTTAGGCATCATGCTGCTGCACCGGGCAATAAAATGCTTTTTTTCCCGCCAGCTCGACTCTTACAATTTTCCCACCGCTTGGAGATTCTTCTCCTTCACGGTCATACACTCGACACTGATGATCAAAACCACCTGTTAGTGTGTCTCCCTCCATCAGAGGCATTTCAATATAACCGCCCTCCGCAGTAGCTTCACGAAGTACGGATTGAGTAGCATGATATAGCTTTTCCACTTTTTCAGGAGACTGTACAATGTTTTGTACCTTGGAACCCGGGGTAAATCCGGCGATATAAGCAATTTCGTCCGAATAGCAATTGCCAATCCCCGAAAAGATCTGCTGATTGACCAGTGTTGTTTTCAAAATTCCGCGTCGTCCTTTTAGACGTGCTGTAAAATTCTCCAATGTCATCCGGCGATCTAACGGATCAGGTCCCAGATCTGACAGAGCTTCATCTGTTTCTTTAGCCGTCAGCAAATGGAGATAGCCTAAGCGCAGTCCGATAAAATAAAGCTTCATCCCACTGAAATTCAATTCGATCTGAACTGTACGGTTTGGACGTTGCTCCTCCGTTCCCAGATACAATAATCCTCCCAACATCAGATGAAGCACCAACCGTTTACCCGTGTTTAAATGAAAAATCAAATGCTTGCCCCGACGCTCTAAATATACAACAGTCGCACCCAGCAATTGTTTTTTAAAGGTTTCTACTTCAGTATTAATGGACTTTTCACGGGTAACCGTCACTTCAGTAATCGGGATGTCCAAAATTTGTTTTGATAATAAGATTCTGTAGTTTTCCATTTCAGGAAGTTCCGGCATATCAACATCTTTCCTTTCGTAGCTACATAGCTTTTAATTCTCACACATTTCTAAGATATATATTTTTATGACTGTAGCTCTTCTTTCATCCATCCCTGCAGTTCTTCCAAATTTTCAAACATCAGGTCAGGTTTCACTCCAACGGCACGAATATGTTCATCCAAATTAGCGCGGGTCGTCACGCCCGAAAGAATCAAAGCTGTCTTGCAACCTGCTGCTGCACCTGCCGCAATATCTGTAAGCATATTATCGCCCACAACCAGAGCTTCATCCGCTCTAATGTTCAAGCGATTCAGTGCATAATTCATTAGCACACTTGAAGGCTTGCCGATGACGACCGGTTTGACCTGTGACGCAGCTTCAATAGCAGCTCCAATTGTACCTGCACCTGGTGTAAGTCCGTCATCCGAAGGCAATTGTAGATCCGGATTTGTCAAAATGAATGTAGCGCCCTCCCGAATCCAACGCATGGCAGCTGCCAGCGTTTCATATGTAAATTGACGATCAATCCCCTGTACCACATAATCAGGATGGTCTTGAACAAGTTGCAAGCCAGCTCCCATGAGTGCCTCGCGTAATCCCGTTTCACCAATACAATATACATGAGCTCCAGGACTTTGCTGGGCAACATATTGTGCAGCTGCTAACGCCGAAGTGTATACTTCATGACTAACTGCTTCAATTCCCATACGAACCAAATGCTCGGCTACCGATTCGGGTGTGCGTGAAGCATTGTTTGTGACATATGCATAAGGTATCTGCTCCGAACGCAATCGGGAAATGAACAGATCCGCACCCTTGATCATCCGCTTCCCATGATAAAGTGTTCCATCCAGATCAATTAGTAACGATTTTATTGCAATCCCCTCCCCCACTTCAATTTCATCATAACATTGAACATAATTAATTCACTCCATGAATGGGGTTCTCCCATTATATTTAACCACCTAAATTACTCAGGTGATTAAATATAGGCCATTTCCACTCATCTCATCTATCTTAAGTCAAACATGCATATGAAGTCCATGAATTGCTGGTAAACCATCCAAAATAGCGTCATTCCTCGCTAAAAGCCGTCGGTCTCACCTTACATAAGATCATTTCTTCGTCGAATTCCATCGAAGATGCCATGTCTTCAAAGGAAATTTCCTGTATTTCCTGAGCATACTCAAGCAACTAAATCCTTTGAATCGATATATAGAAACTCAAATATGACACACCTCCATATGTGGTAGAACAATTTCGTCTCCCCCACTCTCTTGCCGTCTCACCTCTTGTCGCATTCTGCGCTTTCCCGGAAAATAATTTCTGGTGAAAAAGAAAAGCACCGGAGCAAGCCCCGGCGCCTATACAAATATCTTATCTCCAATCGTTTATTGACCGGTATCGGCTATCGGTAACAACACATGCTGCTCCGCAAGCAGCGAATTGGGAAATAGGCTTCTCGCTTCCTCCAGCAAAGGCTGAAGCTGCTCCTGATCTTTATACCTGGAACTAAAATGCGTCATAATTAACTGGCCTGCACCTGCGGCTTTTGCAGCTTCCGCTGCCTGGAGTGCCGTACTATGATGATACTCATACGCCGTATCCGCCAGATCATGCAGAAAAGTGGCTTCATGAACGACGACAGTAGCATCTCGTGCCAGCATTACTGTATTCGGACAAGGTCTGGTGTCACCTAAAATAGTGATGATACGCCCTTTTTTAGGTGAACCCAATACATCCTGAGGATGCAGAATAACTCCGCCCTCTACTTCCACGCTTTCTCCACGCTTTAATTTACCATACACCGGGCCAGGCTTGATCCCATATCGCTCCAGCAGTTCTTGGTTAAGCTTACCGGGCTTATCCATTTCTATAATTCGGTAACCATAGCTGTCAATCCGATGATCCAGCAATGCTGATTCCACCCGAAATTGCCCGTCATCGAACAGAACTCCGCCCGTGTGCTCGACAATATGCAGTTGATAATTGATACGAGATTGGCTGATCCCTAAAGATAGCTCGATATATTGCTGGAGCCCAGGCGGTCCATAAACCGTCAAAGGTGCCGTGCCTCCCTGATATGCCCTGCTCGATAAAAGGCCCGGCAGACCAAAAAGATGATCCCCATGCAAATGAGTGATAAATATTTTTTCAAGTCTGCTCAGCTTGAGCGGCGAACGCAATACTTCCTGTTGAGTGCCTTCACCGCAGTCAAACAACCACATGCTTCTACGTTCCTCTAATAAACGAAGAGCAATGGACGTTACATTTCGCTGAATTGTAGGTACCCCTGCATTTGTACCGAGAAAATATAATTCCATGACATTTACCTTCTTCCTGCTGACCAGCAAAAAACCTCCGAAGCTCGGAGGGTAATTTGCTATCCCATCTGATAAAGGTGTTAAACCTTTTAAACCTTTTCGACGTTAAAATACTGCGCCTGAGGGTGGCTGAACACCATGGCTGATACTGAAGCCTCCGGTTCCATCATAAACCCTTCCGTTAGCTCAACGCCAATGTCCTCAGGTTTTAACAATTGGAACAACGGTCCCTGATCCTCCAGATCCGGGCATGCCGGATAGCCAAAAGATACCCGTATCCCTTGATATCTGGCGCCGTGCCGCTGCTTCATCGTCATATCGGCAGGGTCCGGGAAACCCCAGCTATCTCTAATTATGTGGTGAAGCCGTTCTGCCAACCCTTCTGCCACTTCGAGCGCTACCGCTTGAAGTACATGTGAGCGCAGGTAATCCCCTTTGTCTTTCCACTGGGTAGATAGCTGCTGAATACCATGGCCAGCGGTAACAACCATGAAACCTACATAGTCCATAACCCCTGATTCCACTGGTTTCAAAAAATCAGCCAGACATAGATAAGGCTCTACCTGCTGACGCGGAAACGTAAATGTGTGCAGTACCTTGCTCACATCCGACGGATCATAGATCAGAATTTGGTCTCCTTGGGATTGTGCTGGAAAGAAACGATACATAGCATGCGCTTGAATGATTCCGTCTGTCACAGCCTCAAACATAATGCTATCCACAGTTTCCTTCAACTGAATCGCTTTCGGGTCCCCCGAAGCTAGCAGTTGCTCAACATTCCCTTTTAAACCAAGATGATGCCCCATCAGCATCTGCATATTCACATAAGGCAGAATATAATTCAACGGATAGTTACGCAATACGTGGCGATCCGTATCCGGTGGAATATACACAGGCAAATCCTGAGCAATGCTAGAGCGTACAGCCCGAGTAAGCTTAGGGAGCGGCTTGGTTTCCACAACTGTTGCCGCTTCGGCCTCACGCTCAGCCTTCATTTCCTCAGCCATTTTTTTGCGGGATTCAGGGTCCATAAGCTTATTGGCAATATCCAGACCATCCATAGCATCTTTTGCGTAAGCAACTAGTCCATCATACTCAGGACGAATACGATTTTTAGTGAACTTGCGCGTTAAGGCAGCTCCACCAACCATTATTGGAATATCAATGTTCGCATTTTTCAAATCCTGTGCGGTTAGCACCATTTGTTGTGCCGATTTAACTAGCAAACCGGATAGTCCGATCATATCAGCCTTTTCTTCACGATAAGCCTCAATGATGCGTTCTGGTGGTACTTTTATACCCAGATTTACAATATGGTAACCATTGTTGGATAGAATAATCTCCACCAGATTTTTACCTATATCATGCACATCACCTTTGACCGTAGCCAACAAAATCTTACCTTTTACCGAGGATTCATTTTTCTCCATGAACGGCTCTAAATAGGCCACTGATGCTTTCATTACTTCAGCGCTTTGCAGTACCTCTGCAACAATCAGCTCGTTATTGTTAAAGAGCCGCCCTACTTCTTCCATTCCCTTCATCAGCGGTCCGTTAATAATCTCCAGCGAAGAATATTTGGCGAGCGCTTGCTCCAGATCCGGGATCAGTCCTTCCTTACTTCCCTCCACGACATAGGAAGCCAGTCGTTCTTCGAGCGAAAGGTTTGATATCTTCTCTTTTTTCTCCACTTTCTTGTTACGGAAAGCTGCTACAAATGCAGATAACGTATCGTCATTTGTATTATAGATCAGATCTTCTGCCAATTTCCGTTCATGCTCAGGGATAGATGCATAGCGTTCAAGCTTCTCTGTATTTACAATCGCATAATCCAATCCTGCTTTGGTGCATTCGTATAAATAGACAGAATTAAGTACTTCACGACCCGCTTCCGGTAAACCAAAGGATACGTTACTGATGCCCAATATGGTATGAACCCCGGGGAGAGCTTCTTTAATGATACGTATGCCCTCAATCGTTTCCTTCGCGGAACCAATATATTGCTCATCCCCTGTTCCTACCGGAAATACGAGCGTATCAAAAATGATATCCTCTGCTGCCAGACCATAACGGTTCACCAACAGATCATAAGAACGTTTAGCCACCTCAAGCTTATCCTCACGCGCAATTGCCTGTCCGCGTTCATCAATCGTTCCGACAACAACAGCAGCACCGTATTTATGAATAATAGGAGCCATTTTCTCAAATTTCTCTTCACCATCCTCCAAGTTAATGGAGTTAATAATGGCCTTACCTTGCGAATATTGAAGTGCTTTATCGATAACTTTAATATCCGTGGTATCAATCACCAACGGTACTTTTACCTTGTTTACGACCAGTTTCAAAAATGCTTCCATATCTATCATCTCATCGCGATCCGGATCTTGCACACAGATATCAATGACATGTGCACCGCTTTTTACCTGAGCGCGAGCAATTTCAGACGCCTCTTCATATTTGCCTTCCACGATCAATCGTTTGAATTTACGGGAACCAAGAACATTCGTTCGCTCACCAACCATATATGGACGATTGTCCTGTTCAATATACACAGGCTCAATACCTGATACAGCGGGAGGATGATGACCTACGAGCTGACGAGGCTCGTACTGCGCCATACTTTCACTCATGATCCTTATATGCTCTGGTGTGGTACCGCAGCAGCCACCTGCGATATTCAACCAGCCTTTTTCAGCGAAAGCAGCCATTTTACGAGCTAATGAATCCGGCGATTCATGGTATTGACCATTTTCATCGGGCAGACCCGCATTTGGATAACAACTAATAGCTGCAGAGGACATTTCAGACAAAGAACGAATATGATCACGCATAAACTCTGGACCTGTAGCACAATTCAGTCCAATCGAGATTGGATTTAAGTGTTCGAGTGAGATGCAAAAGGATTCAATATTTTGTCCGGCCAACGTTGTTCCCATCGGCTCAATCGTGCCAGAAATCATTAACGGAAGCTCAATCCCTGTCTGCTCAAAAGCCTGACGAATTCCAATGCTTCCCGCTTTAACGTTCAGCGTATCCTGTGAAGTCTCCAATAGAAGAACATCTACCCCGCCTTCAATAAGCGCCAAAGCCTGCTCCTGATAGCTTTCAATCAACTCTGCAAATGTAACACCGCCTGTGACAGACAAGGTTTTCGTGGTTGGACCCATAGCTCCTACAACAAAACGAGGCTTGTCCGCAGTGCTGTATTTATCCACCGCGTTACGCGCCAGTTTGGCTGCCACCAGATTAATTTCACGGGCACGTTCTGGTATATCGTAATCCGCCAAAACAACGGACGTTGCTCCAAATGTATTCGTTTCAATCAGGTCTGCTCCGGCTTCCAAGTATGCTTCATGAATCCCTTGAATGACATCCGGTCTCGTTAAAACCAACATCTCGTTGCAGCCTTCAAGTTCTTCCCCACCAAAATCAGCGGGAGTAAGGTCCTCTTGCTGAATCATAGTGCCCATAGCACCATCAAGAAGCAGTATTCTTCGTTGTAACGCATCCTGCAAGCTAACTTTATCCAAAATTTCTTCACCCCCGCAAAACGTTAAATCCTAGTTTAGCAGAAACCGTATCATTTAGATAGATTGAAGTAAAAACATACGTTTTATACAGGCGGTTCTTTATCATAAACGACTTAACTGATCTATTTTTAAAGTATGCATTGTTATATACGAACGTCTTTAAACTGTATTTTTTAGTTATAGACATTCCCCTTATAAATGTTTTAATCCTATATTGTACAACACTTCAAGACATGGTATTCTTTATATAACATTAATCCAAGTGGAAAAGAGGGGATTTTATATGGCAGAAATTTTAATACGTAACACGAATGAGCGAATTAGCGGTGAGCAACAAGTACGTGAATTTTTGGAGAGTCACCAGGTATTGTATGAACACTGGGATGCTTCCAAGCTGTCAGGGGATCTGCAAGAAAACTTTACACTGACAGATGATCAAAAAGCCGCTATTCTTAACACATTTGAATCCGAAATCAAGGATTTAGCCGCACGTCGCGGATATAAAATATGGGACGTTATCACCTTGTCTGAAGCAACCCCGAATCTGGACGAGCTGCTGGCCAAGTTCGAGCAAATTCACACTCATACCGAGGATGAAATCCGTGCCATCGTTGCTGGTAAAGGAATTTTCATCATTAAAGGCTCTGAAGAGATCGGCTATTTTAATGTAGAGCTTTCACCAGGTGACGTTATTTCCGTACCTGAAAATACTCCGCACTTCTTCACTTTAATGGAAAATCAAAAGATCGTCGCAGTCCGCTTGTTCATCGAAGAAAATGGCTGGATTGCTGAACCATTCGAAGATCCAACATTCATTAAAGCTTAATCATAATTTATGGTACAAATAAGAAAACTCCCTCTGCTCTGTATCATATCGAGCGAAGGGAGTTTCTTGATGCCTTTTTGAAGACTGTGGATTTCTCACTTTAGCGATTGAATAATTCCATGCAATTCAGACAAATGCTTGATTTGGAACTTAGGCTTAATCTCGGTACTATTGGTTTTAGCGTTCCGATTCACCCACACCGAATGTACACCGGCTGCCAAAGCTCCTTGAATATCAGTCGTCAGCTTATCTCCTACCATTAGAGCTTGTTCAGGTTCAATACCTAAAAGTCCCAAAGCATGCTCAAATATCGAAGGATCAGGCTTGCCCCGACCAAATGAACCTGAAATGACAATATGATCAAAAAAAGGAGCCAATTGAGGAACCCCATCCAGTTTCTCCTGTTGTAGATCAGGGGAACCATTTGTCAGCAATAACAGCTTGTATTGCCCCTTCAATTGTTCCAGTATCTCAAACGTTTCTTCATATACATGTGGACGTGCACGTCTTTCCGAAGCAAATTGGGTAGCTAGCTTTTGCGCCAGCTCCTCATTATCTATCCCCAACTGCTGAAGCCCTCTGCGCCATGATTCCTTTCGATATACAGGAGCCAACTGTTCCAGTTGACGGAATTCAGGTTGCTCACCTGCTGTAAAATTCGCCCACAGTCCTTCAAACGGATTAATACCAATCATTTGAGTAAAACTAAAGGTTTCATAGGACTCATACAAAGCGCGCGCTTCCTTGCGAACAGCTTCTTCCAGAGTTTTGGGATCAGTACCTGTTTCTCGGTAGCCTGTTTGGCACGCTGCATCAAATGCTTCTTCTACACTACGTTCATCCCACAGAAGGGTGTCATCAAGATCAAACATTATCGCCTGAATCGTCATATGAATTATCCACTCTCTTTCCACTGTATATGTAGGTCTGTCTGTTTGGTCACGTATCAGATCATTATGTGTGCCCATATTAAGCAAGTGGCCGCACCATGTTATATAAAAAAATAACATCATACGGCCTTACTTACAGCTACAAGCTAAATCCGTTATTTCTTTTCTACCTGTATCTGATTGGATAGTGCAAACTTTTCAAGGCGCTCTGCAATGGCATCCGTGTCATAGCGTCCCAGTGATTTTGTGAAGATAAAATTACCGCCCTTGCCTTTTCTTTCAACGGTAACGTAGCCCTTTTCAATTTTGATCGCTTTCATGTCCCCTGCTGTCATCGGGCGTTCTCTACCACCTTTTAACATATAAAGGGTGTCTTTTCCTACCTTTAAATAAGGACGACGAATGATGAAGATCACAGCCAGCATCAAATACAAGCCAAATACAAGCCAATCCATTCCCCGCATGCCGGTCTTGGTCAAAAAGTAACTCATAAGCATGTACAATACGGCAAGACCCGCCAGCATGATTGGAACAGTAATATTACGGCCACGGAAAATGTCCATTGCTGATCCTGCACCATTAATGGTTTGAATACCTTGTTTCTTGCGTATTTTATTTAAATGTGCTGTGTTTTTACGTACTTTTCTTTCAAATGATCGGGCCATCTCTCAATTCCCTTCCCATAAATATTACATGAAAACAATTGCCTTAAAGCTGATCTATATAGATACCAGAAAAGATACCTAAAACAAAAGGCAAATGATGCAGGCTTCAGCGACCTTAATGCTTCAGCCCGCCATTTCCCTTCGACGTATCATCGTCCACAAATTCAATGGTTTCAAGCTGCTGCCGAAAATTACGACGAATGTTGCCTAAATAAATTTCCCGAAGATTGGCGCGCTCTGTGGTTTCCTCTTCCGTCAATCCTTCGGCTTTTGCTTTGCGCGCTAATTCATTAATGCGCTGTACCAAGCTGTCTATATCCAAATTGTGTCCCCTCCATAAAAGCAAAGATATAATACACTTTGACATGTAGAAAAGAGCTTGTCAAGGCTCCCGCATTGCGCTCCCAGACAAGCTCTATAGTCTGTAAATCAGAAGTGTGGAAGCTTAAGTACCTGACCTGCCTGTACTCCTCCGTCTTCCAAACCGTTAATACGCACGATTCCTTCAATATATACCCGTGTATCTATTCGTTCCGGCTTATGATTCGTTGCAATCTCCCATAATGTATCTCCAGGCTGTACGGTTAGCTTAGTCACTTCTTCCTTAGAAACGGAAGGAGCTGCAAAAACTGTAAGTACACCTGCCCCTGCAACCCAAACGACAATGACAAGAACAAGAAGCTTAAGTAAAAGAGTATTGGTATTCATCTGTAACAGACGCAACTTCCCCTCTTTTCGGGTCTCCTGTAAATCTTCTAAATTCATTGGGAAAATACTTTGATAAGTGCTATATTTCATAATTGGCTGCGTCCTCCAAACGTTTGTTCTTATGTTTTTCACAATATAACACGAACATTTGTTTTGTTCAATAGAAAAGAGAACAAAAGTTCGTAAATATTTTTAGGGATTATTTAGAACTTATGTTTGTACGAACGGAGGTTCTATGCTATAATTTTCCCAAACGTTACTAAATGGGGTTGATACGGTATGTCTAAGATTTCGAGCCGCCAGCAGGCCATTCTTGAATTTATCCGCAATGAAGTGCGTCTAAAGGGATACCCCCCTTCTGTACGCGAAATAGGCGAGGCAGTCGGACTGGCCTCCAGTTCTACGGTTCACGGTCATTTGGATCGTCTGGAGAAAAAGGGACTTATTCGCCGCGATCCTACGAAGCCACGGGCTATTGAATTACTCGGTCAAGACGAGTCGGATAACAGCAACTTGATTAATTACTCCATTAGTCGTGTTCCCGTCGTCGGCAAAGTAACCGCTGGTCTTCCTATTACGGCGACAGAAAATATTGAAGATTACTTTCCTCTTCCCCAACACTTTGTTGGTGAGGATAAAATATTCATGTTATCTGTTGTAGGCGAAAGCATGATTGAAGCTGGTATTGCTAACG
>NZ_JCAJRU010000171.1:0-11244 GCF_059447605.1 Paenibacillus sp. N119s
ACGTTAAAATAAGTGTAACTTAGCAATAGATCGGATTTCAGGCAAACCATGAAACTTGAACAAGAGAGGGAAGGAGAGATAGACGTGAAAAATCCACAGCAGAATAAGGATGAAGCAAAAGAACCGCTGATGAAAAAATGTACGTATTGTCAGGAGATAAAGCCATTAACGGATTTTCAGCGTAGAACCGGTCGCCGGGCGGGTCCTTATTCCCGGCGTGGTCCTTGCCGTTCCTGCCGGGGGTTAGCCCCGCAAGAACGAGCGGTTACGTCCGCTCCTTCCCAAGAGGGCACGAAGCCCTCGGTTGCTCCCGCGGGACGGCGTAGCCTTGAAGCAGATACATCTGCGCATCCTTTGGAGGCGTCCGGGCTGGCTTCTATGGAGTCTGAGCGGCCTCGCAGAAAGCCCATCACGGACAAAGCACGCGAGCGCCATCGGCAGCGAGTTCGTCACTTGCTTAGCAGACTGAAGCCTGCGGATACCCATGCATTGCGACTTAATCGCAACGGCCTGATTCGGCTAAGGGGCAAAACGGACCAAGGGAGACGCTGGTATCAGGAGATCGAGCTTGACCTGGCGATGACTTTGGTCAGAGAACGCATGGCGGTGATTGTAAATCCGTACACGGTCCGCAGGCTTTATAGCAACAAGGAATTCCGTCAATATGTGCTTAAACGTGATCGCTATACCTGCTTTTTTTGCGGAGGCTATGGCGACACAATTGATCATTTACTTCCTCGGGCTAAAGGTGGGCACACCACGCCGGTAAATTGTGTATGTGCCTGCAACGAGTGCAATCAAGTTAAAGCTGCCCGTGATGTAGAGGAATTCATCGAGTCTGGCGTACCGCTACCGAATTCTGATGATTTCGAGCCTCCCGCTGCTCCCGAGAACCCCGAGGCTTCTGAGGACACCTTGCACACCAAGACCGATTCTTAGGAAATCGACCAAACTCACTCTCTCTATTATCCATTTCTAGTACAAAATACCCTCTTTATTAAGGTAAACTTAGACAAAAATCGTGCTTATTCTAATTTTTATCTAAAATAACAATAAAAAAATTGCAGAAATTTGTGCAAATTTAAAATTTCTTCGACGATTGGGTTGTGAAAGGTGTAATATAGAGGTATAGGGTTCCGTTTCGTCCTGTTGTAGTCACGAGGAGCGCTTCGTGAGATATTCCGCAGCAGTAACAACAACAGAATAACGTCCAGGCAATATACAATTGGCATCTGCGATCACCAGTCTTGCCCTTTAGGGTATAGGCCAGTTTAAGCTGTGCTTCTTGCATGTTTAAGGGCGAATTCATTAACGTTTTATTGCTAGAGTTTATGATACAGGTTACGAGAAAGGAATGGACTTCTATTTTCACAGTAAAGGAGGACGTTCACGCATGTCTGAAAACCAACAAGAGGTGGCCGTAACACAAGAAGCTACCAAAGAGTCTCGGGATGTATTGGACCAATTGATGAAACCGGAGGTTCAGCAATCGCTGACCGTACTGGTAGAGAATCTGCCAAAGTTGACTGAAATGGTTACTTTTATGACCGATGCTTATGATGTAGCACGCAGTCTGGCAACTGACCCTGTCTTTATCGGAGATATGAAAAACTCCATGGGTGAGTTTGTGAAGCCTGTTACAGATTCAGCTAAAGGATTGGCTTCTGCTGCAATTGAAGCAAATGACCGTGTACAAACTACGGATGGCAGTGTAGGTCTGTTTGGCCTGCTCAAAATGCTTAAAGATCCTAATGTACAAAAAACGCTGCGTTTCAGCCAGGCTTTCCTGGATATTCTGAATGAGCGCCAACGCGAAAGCAAATAATTACCTGATCGAGAACGGAGGATGGACATGTCGAAGCAAATTTTGATCTTGGGCGGCGGATACGGCGGCTTGCTGGCCGCTCTTACAGCACGCCAGCATATGGACGCTAGCCAAGCAACCATTACAGTGGTAAACCGCTTTGCGTCGCACCAAATTATTACGGAACTGCACCGTTTGGCTGCAGGTACGATTGCCGAAAAAGCTGTGGCGCTTCCTTTGGAAAAACTGCTGCGTAACAAGGATATTATCCTGAAAGTGGATACGGTTTCCGAAATCAAACCGGACGATAAGAAAGTAACCCTGGCCAGTGGTGCTACATTGAGCTATGACGCTCTCGTTATTTCCCTGGGCAGTGAAACGGCATATTTCGGTATTCCGGGGCTGCAAGAGCATAGCTTCACACTGAAATCAGTGGCAGAAGCCAATCGCATCCGTGCACATGTGGAAGCTCGTCTGGATGCTTACAAGCAATCCGGTAACAAAGCGGATGCTACCATCGTTATCGGTGGCGGCGGTCTGACAGGCGTTGAGCTGGTGGGCGAATATGCCGACAAACTGCCTGCAGTGTGCCGTGAAAAAGGCATCAACTACGAAGATATCAGCTTGTATTGCGTAGAAGCTGGACCATCTATTTTGGCAGGCTTCCCTCAACCACTGGTTGATCGTGCAGTAACAAGCCTTGAGAAACGTGGCGTTCAAATCGTAGCGGGTGTTCCGATTACAGAGATGAAAGCTGACGAAGTTCTCTTGAAAGACGGACGTTCGATCAAAACGAACACACTGATCTGGACAGGCGGCGTACAAGGTAACGCACTGGTTGGCGCATCTGGTATCGAGGTAAACCGCGGTCGCGCAACGGTGAATGGCGCATTGCAATCGACTTCTCACGAAGACATCTTCCTCGCTGGCGACAGCGCAGTAGTGTTCCCAAGTGAAGGCGAGCGTCCATACCCTCCAACTGCACAGTTGGCTTGGCAAATGGGCGAAACCGTGGGTTACAACCTTTTTGCTTACTTTAATGGAGCGAAAATGGAACAATTCACACCAGTATTCTCCGGCACACTGGGCAGCCTGGGAAGAACAGACGCGATCGGTACTGTAGGCGCGAATGGCACCCAACTGAAAGGCGCTGTAGCTACTTTGATGAAAGAAGGCAGTAACATCCGTTACTTGTCCCACATCAAAGGACTTTTTGCTTTGGCCTATTAATATTCATTACATTTTATATGAATTATTGAAAGAGAGCGCTGTTCAGCGCTCTCTTTTTTCATTCTTTGACACTAGCGATGTTTACGCATTCATAGATAATCTTAAATGATAAATCTCCGTAAAGAGTATTCCCAGGCGTTGTGTAACTGCTTGCAAAAGAGGTCCAATGTGTGAGATCTTTGGACATTGCTGTGGCGATATGCGATCCAAACACATAATAAGTGTCACCGTCTTTGACAATCGAAGGATCATGAACCGATACATTAGAGAAGGTGGGCACATCCTGCTTATTGTTCTGATTCGGCATCGCTGCCGGGGCATCCATTGTGCCTGATGGTCCGCCTGCGATTGCTAATAATAAAGTGAATACTAGTGCAATGCTCGACCTGGCTCTACGCTTAACAAAACTTCTCATCATATACATTTTCCCCTTTCTAATTGGAATACAGTGATGTATTCTGCTTCCAGCGCTAAATACTTTTATGCTTATGGATATTATTAATGTATTTATGAATTAAAAGACTGTTGAGAAGGTATCGTATTCTATAATTAGGTAGGTATTATAAATTATGGTTGACTATATGCGTTGGTGGAGGTACGTTAGTTATAAACAAAACAGTTGTATTTTTGAGCTGTTTATGAATAAAGGAGGATATTATGAAAATCAGGTTGTTCGTAAGCCTTATGGTTTTATTTAGTATTGCTACTGTACACTCGAATTCAACATCAGCTCAAGCTCAGACCCCCATACACCTGAAGGTCAATGATCATTACGTTTTATACACTTATCCTGCCTCACCTTTTGTGGATACGAAGGGGAGACTGCTTATACCGGTCCAAGCGGTTGAAGATATACTGGGCGGCAAAGTAACTTACAATGCAGCGAACAAAACAGCTTCTATTGATTTGTTGGGGCGTAATGTAACGGTTACGATTGGATCACCCGAAATATCAGTTAACGGTGAGTCGGTGACAATGGACACAGTCCCCATCATGAAAAGCAACGCGATGTTTTTGCCAGTAACCATGTTGTTGAAGAATACAGACGCGAAGATGGAGTGGGATTCCAAGCGTGGCTTATTGAAGCTAAGGCATGATAGCTTTACGGAAAGTCCAGTTCTTATGAGGTTTAAGGGACAAGACTTAGCTCAAGTCATTGATGCGAATGCATTTGATCTTACTTCCTTTGACTGGGATCAAAAGCAGGGCGTACTGAATATTCATGCTACGTATAAGACCGATTTATCGCCCGCTTTCAAACAAATTGACTTTAATCCTATGATTGTGTATGGCAAAGGGACTTATAGTGTAGACCCTTATTCTAAACCCGGTTCGTTTCACAAAGTCAAGATAACTAGCGCAGGTCAATTGCTTTATACAAAAAATATCGGTACAACTAATGCGGATAGTGATTATATAAAATATATCACTTCTGTAGGCAGGCTGATTCAATAATGAATACATGATGGTAGTGAATCATAAAAAAAGCGACAAGGGCTATAGAGCCTTTGTCGCTTTTTTCGAAAGACTAATCTTAAAAAGTAATGATTTGACTATTGTTTCCTTTATTACGTACATATCCAACGACTTTGGATACAGACTGTTTATCTTTAAGATAATCAGTAACGCCATCTGTCAGGTTGTTTTTTTGATTGTTCGAAAGTTTATTCCAGTCATCCGAATTTACATAAACCTCGACGATAGCTTCATTGCTGTCGCCTCTTACGGTGAAATCAAAGCCGACTCCATTATAGGTTCCATATCTATCGGACAAGTTACGTTGGATCGTACTTGCATCCAGAGAAGAAGCTACATCCTTCAAAGAAACCTTGCCTCTGCTGTTGATTGTAAAGGTCGCCATTTTATCCCTATTGCTGGAGTTTTTAACCGTACCATCTATATCGGCATCTTTATACTCTTTCAAAATATCTTCACCGATGTCTTCAAGGAAGGTTTCCTTTCTGCTGCTGGTTAGGTCAGTCCATCTGGACTTTGTCATTTCAATGGTCACCGTAATATCGTTTTTGTTACCATCCAGAGTGATATCCGAGTTGGTGTTGTAGTCATCTCTGTGATCATCGTTCAGTTTACGTTGAAGATCTTTCAAGGAGCTTGAACTATTTTTGCTCGCTTCATCTTTCAGCGTCTGGTTGTCTTTTTGCAGTTGAGCAATGGTAGCATCTTTCGTTGTGTTCGCTGCTTTCGCTGTGTTCAGTTCCTGCGTGAGCGTTGAAATTTGGTTATTCAATGCTGTAACTGTAGATTGATCAATAGGAACACCGTTGTCAGCAATGACCACGCGTTTGTTGGTGCCATCCCATGTTACTTTTTTATCCAAAGCTGTACCTGCCAGCTTCAACGGGATATACGTCACGCCATCCAGCAGAAATGGTTCTGTTTTAGCATCAGCAGGAACCTCGGTTCCGTTGTAGATAATTTTAATATTGTTATATACTGCTTGGATCGGCTTAGTTACTTGTGCAGCATATGTAGATTGGCTGAACAGAGCCCCGGAGATGGCCAAGGCCGATACGGCAGTGATGATGACTGGTTTCTTCATGGACTTCAATGATTTCATTCGTCGGTCTACCCCTTTATTTAAGAATTATAGCGTGATACATAGACTAGAGTAACATTAATACATGCAAAATCCAACAGGTTGGAAGAGTTGTTATTGGTTATGCCTATACTAGTTAGACGCAAAAGCGACTGTAAAAGTTGCCCTGTTTGCGTAAATATTTTTCCAAAAGTATCCGAACAAAATAAAACAAGTCCGCTGCACAAGACAGCGAAACTTGTTTGTAGGAAAGTCCGTTAAAGTCTCAAAAGTTGGATTATTTATGGTCCTTCAGCTTGCCTGCTGTTTCCTGAAGATGACCTTTGGCTTTATCCAATTTACCTTCGACTTGCAGGGACTTATTATCCGTAGCGTTCCCGATTTGATCCTTGATTTCACCTTTAGCTTTATTGACGTTACCTTTGATTTTATCGCTGATTCCGTTATCCTTCATGGTCTAGCCCTCCTTTATATAATCAAACTCTCATTCAGCATGCTGTAGTTAGTCATTACCCGAGCGAGGGTAATACGAAACGTAAGGCTGTAGATCACAGACAGGGGTATAATGTTGGATATGGGGTTAATTAGATCGTGGAATGGAGAGTGAGCATATGCTCAAAATTTTATTGTTTATTCTCGTGATTCAACTCATCTATGTATCGGCGTATACACTGCGCATGATTTTGACGCTGAAAGGACAGAAGTACATTGCTGCGCTTATTAGCACCGTGGAAGTTACGGTCTATGTATTGGGCTTGAATGTCGTGCTCAAATATCTGGATCATGTGGCAAGTTTGGCGGTATACGCTATAGGCTACGCATTGGGTATTCTTATTGGGGCATGGATTGAGGAAAAAATAGCGCTTGGTTATGTCACCGTAAAGGTGATCAGCAATGAGACTAATGGAGGAATAGCCAATGCGCTGCGGGACAAAGGCTACGGAGTTACAGCCTGGCTGGGCAGTGGACGTGATGGAGAACGACTGGTAATGGAAATTTTGGCCAAGCGGAAAAACCAGAACAAGCTGTATCAATCCATTCTGGAGTTGGACCCAAAGGCTTATGTCATTACGGTGGAGCCGAAGCAATTTCACGGCGGCTTTTGGACCAAGGCTATCCGCAAATAAGGATTTTGGTAAAATACGCATATTTTTCGTAGGTTGGAGCATATTAATACCCGCACAGGAGGGAATTAACAGTATGCCGACAGGGGATGTTCCCCTATAACAACCGAGGGGGGATATACATGTATAGACGCCAGGCCCCGGAAGTCATTCCAGAGGAAAATACGACTATTTGGTCGTGTACCAACGAGGGTTGCAACGGATGGATGAGAACGGATTTCACCTTTTTGAGCGAGCCGGCTTGTCCACTGTGTCAAGCTTCGATGGGGCAGGAAATGCGGATGCTGCCGATTCTCAATCGGGCAGGCAATTCCTTTGTCGCTCAGCGCTCTTAATTGAAGGGCAAGCCCGATGATCACGCTGCAAATTTTAAACGTCAAAAGCCGCTCCAGCGACATGCTGAGCGGCTTTTGATTGTGGAATATTCATGGATCATGACCTCTCAAGGGACTGCACGGAATCGCGATATACAATATGACCCTGCACAAGGACTCGACCAAAACGACTGCCGGGATGGCTTATTTTTTTCATCATTGAGTCCACCGCAGTACGTGCCATTTGCTCAATGTCTACGCCGACTGTGGTCAGTTGCGGAACAATAAGCGTGGCGTATACATCGTTATCGAAGCCGACCACGGAGCAGTCCTCAGGTACGCGGTATCCCAGACCCATCAGCTTGTGCACCAGATTGTGAGCGACCTGATCGCAGTTGCATACAAAGGCAGTCGGTAGCGGCTGAGGCAGCTCCATTTCAACATAAGATCCTTCGTCGTCCCGGTCACTGAGCACCCACTCGTTACGGAGAGGCAACCTGTGCTCCAGCAAGGATTTATAGTAGCCGAGGAAACGATCCTGAATACTACTAGTGGAATAGATATTCCCCACATAAGCAATATCCCGGTGCCCCTGTGCGATCAAATAGTTGGTCAGTTCGTAGGCTCCGTAAAAATTATCTGTCACCACCGAGTCGATATCGGCATGCTCATCATAAAAATCGAGAAACATTTTAGGCTGGTCCATGGTTTGTACCAGTTCAATATATGGCTTGCTCACTTGTCCCAGAAGAATAAAGCCGTCCACCTTACGATCGTAATAGATACGTGGCAGATTAAGCTGTTCTTCGTCCTCGCGATGGAGGATGTGAAGGATACCGTAGTAGCCGTATGGCTCCAGCGCCCGTGAAATTTGCTGATAAATGTGCAGGTAAAACGATTGGCCAGGACCGGTAAAACGTTCAGGGATGACCACACCAATGTTATAGGTGAGCCCCTCCTTCATGGACTTGGCAACGGTATTGAAACGATATCCCATTTCGCCTGCGAGTGTCTTAATGCGTTCCTTTAACTCCTCGCTAACCCCATCCTTGTCATTGAGCGCCTTCGACACGGTCACGCTGCTTATTCCCAGCTTATCTGCAATATCCCGCATCGTTACGTTGCTCTTCATTCCTGTTCCGCCTTCCAATTTTAAAAAGATAAGCACTTTGCCCACATCCAGATAATTGGTTGCAAAATGCTGAGGTGAATATGAATAGCTTATCCGCTTGTAGAAAATTCAATGAGCTTAGCGGTGCAGCCGCTTTGTATAGATACAAGGATTGGCAGCATAGCTGCCTATAGAACAACAATTAGCCTGCGGGTAACAGTCGTTCTATGGATAGTATACATGGTTCCGTAATCATGATAAAGCTTACAGGCTTAGATCTGCTGGGAAGGACGGGTACGTGCTTGTAATAACGCTTCATTGCGATGGATCAACTCACGGCGGACAGCGACGCTGCCGAGAGAACGCAATGGGTCGGACGGTGTATTGAAGGTGTAGTCTTCCAGTCGGGCGATGGTGGTTGTCGCTACGTGGATACGGGTATCACTGGACGCATAGTATATGAAGACTTCATCTCGTTCATTAACAACGGCTCCATTGCAAAAAATAACATTCGAAACATCACCCACGCGTTCCTCATCATAAGGAGCCAGAAAATGCCCGCCAGGCTTGGCAGTGACGCGCGTAGGGTCTTCTAGGCTGGTGGCAAAGGTATACAGCACATATCGCAGCCCGGCAGCTGTATTGCGTACCCCGTGAGCGATATGAATCCAGCCGCGACTCGTTTTGATCGGGGCAGGGCCCTGCCCGTTCTTGACTTCGTATACCGTATGATAGCAACGCTCATCAATGACTGTCTCATGCTCAATGACGGGCTGTGTAATATCTTTGCAGAGACCAAACGCGATGCCTCCGCCTGAGCCGGTGGAAATAAACCCATCTTGGGGACGAGTATAGAAGGCATATTGACCGTCCACAAATTCAGGGTGCAGGACAACGTTGCGTTGCTGCGGAGACTGGGTAGTGATATTGGGAAGCCGTGTCCATGTGCGAAGATCACGAGTGCGGACCAGTCCGGCCTGAGCGACAGCACTTGAGGTATCGTGGGCTGGCGCGTCAGGGTCCTTTTTCTCCGAGCAATAAATACCGTAAATCCAGCCGTCCTCATGCTTCACCAGCCGCATATCGTACATATTGGTTTCTTCCGGGTCGATATCATCCCATACTAAGGGAGCGTCAATGAATCGAAACTGATCAATACCGTTATCGCTCTCGGCCAAAGCAAAAAACGACTTTCGGTCCAGCCCCTCGGTGCGCGAAACAAGAATGTATTTTCCTTCATGATAGATCGCTCCAGGGTTCAATGCTGCATTTACACCCAGTCGCTCCATAAAAAAGGGGTTGGCTTGGGCATCCAGATCAAACCGCCAGTGAATGGGAACATGATGACGTGTGAGCACCGGATAGAGGTAGCGTTCGTAGATACCATTGTAAAAGGAGGTTTTGACCTCATTGGGGCGAGTAATCAGTTCCTCTTGCTGCGCTAGCAGCTCATCGTATTTGCTATGAATCATTGTTTTTCCATCCTTTCCAGCATTTCAATGCAAAATCGGCTGTTATGATATGGGCACTTCCAAGGTCCTGCAATCTCTCTCGCATCAGGCTTACCATCTGCCTGAACTGACCAGAACCATTCGCCTCCGGCGCGCGAATCAATGATATATTGTTGGGTATAAGTCCATAGATTTCGTACAATCTGCAAATATTTTTCATCTTGTGTCCGTTGAAACGCATTATAAAAGCCAACCATTGCCTCGGCCTGTACCCACCAGATACGTGAAGTGTCTACCCGCTCTCCCTCCCGCTCGTTGATGAGCGATCCGTCTGGCTGAATAGCCCGCTCAGCTACGGCACTGGCAATATCCAGCACCATATTCACATACTCGGATGGATGATCATCCAGCACGTTCATAGCGTCGTCCATCAGCCAGCTGGCTTCGATGTCGTGACCATATGAGGTCAGATCAAGCAGTAAGCGCCATTCGCGGTCGAAAAATACTCCCAACCGCCGAGCGGAAGCATCGTAAACACGCTGATATAAAATATCCAGCACGTTCTTCAGTGCAGCCCGAACCTCGTCGTTTGGCTGAGCGCGCAGCAATTGGGTATACGCTTCCAAAACGTGGATATGCGTATTCATAGTAATATGCGCGGTGACTCCATTTTCACTAAGCAGCTCATTGGGCTGTGCGTTCCAAGATCGATCATATTGTTCCCCGTATGCTTGTAGAGCAGGGTCATACCCTTTCTGCTCCACCAGGTGAAACAGTTCCATTGCCAGTGGCAATGCATTCGGGTCATCCGTAGCTCGTGCATATTCTGCCAGCGCATAGATCGCAAATGCCTGCGCGTAAACATGCTTACACGTATCCACAGGTTGCCCGTTGTAGTTCACCATCCAGTATATTCCCCCATGTAATGGGTCAAGCAGGTGATCTCGCAGGAAGGTGAAAGCATGTCGTGCCGCATCTGCATAGGCACGTTCCCCTGTTACACGGGCTGCTGCTGAGAAAGACCAGAGCAGCCGCGCAGTGGCGATGCCCCCTTTGTCCGCTTGTTTATGGGTGTGCAGATCCACGTCTACCTCGCCATAATATCCGCCATGTTCTTCATCTTTCAGGCCTAGCCAGAATGGGAGTATGTGTTCCTGCCATTCCTGTTTAATTTCGTGCACTAGTGTTTCCAAGAGACAAAGCCTCCTTCGGAAAATGAAATTATTAGTTTATCGGTAACCTTACAAAAGGTATCTTATCTATGTATTCATAAACTGTCAACCATACTAAATTTGTGTTTTAACATAATAAACGGGCACTCTTTTCACAAAAAAATATTGTAATTGACACGGTAAGCGCTAACATAATAAAATGATTTTGTTAGTTTAACGATAACCTTATTTAAAACAACAGGAGGGGTCGTCTCATGAAGTTGTCCAAGGTTTTGATGTCATTGCTATCCGTGCTATTGGTAGCAGGGCTGTTTACTGGCTGTAGCTCAAAGAAGGGTACGCCAGCTGCCGGTTCTGATCCGAAGGGTCCGGAAGGGGAAATTACGGTGATCACACAGCGGACAGATATTGTGGATACCGTATTTCAGGATTACGCCAAGGAATTTAACAAACTTTATCCGAACGTGAAGGTCAATTTTCA